>NZ_JAWOTF010000014.1:0-96708 GCF_033338735.1 Vibrio sp. Vb1127
GTCTACGTTTCGCGATCCGTGAAGGTGGCCGTACAGTAGGTGCTGGTGTTGTTGCTAAGATCTTCGACTAATTCATAACGAATTAAACGAAATCTTGCACTGTTCTTCTTTTTGAAGAAAGCGCATCGAAAAGGGAAGCTTAGGCTTCCCTTTTTCATTTCTAGATTACATTTAGTTATAAGTGTTGAAATAAAAGACGTCACTTTTTCGATTTAAAAACAGAGTTTTACCGACTTTATTTCTTAACGCTTTTACTCACCCCTCTTAACCCTTTGATCTTTTCCTGCAGCGGTAAAATCGTTATAACCAAATATTCTGAGCGGATACCATAATGCGACTGGTAACAAGAACTATTCTTGTTTATATTGTTTGTCACAGATTAGTTTTATAGGTTTTTTGAGTATGTACGTTTGTCTTTGCCATGGTGTCTCCGACAAAAAAATCAGGAAGTTGGCGATAGATGAAGGCGTAACAGATATTAAAGGAATCAAAAAGTGCACGGCATTGGGCAGCCAATGTGGTAAGTGCATCAGACAGGCCAAGGAAATTTTAGCGGAAACTAGTTACACGGAATTTAAACAAGCCAGCTAATTGCTGTAAGTATGCAGTAATTATTTGCCTTACATTTTGACACCTTCTCATTTGCTTCTACATTTAAATGAAGCCAAAGAGGAGGGTTTTGTCATGAAAGGCGATCCAATCATCATTCAACATCTCAATAAAGTGCTCGGTAACGAGCTCGTCGCTATTAATCAGTATTTTCTTCATGCCCGAATGTATAAAGACTGGGGCTTAAAGCACCTAGCAGACAAGGAATATCACGAATCTATCGATGAGATGAAACATGCCGATCATCTAATTGAGCGTATTTTGTTCCTTGAAGGCTTACCGAACCTACAAGATTTAGGTAAGTTGATGATTGGTGAAGATACCAAGGAAATGCTCGAGTGTGACTTAAAGCTTGAAATGGCGGCTATTCCAGATTTAAAAGATGCGATTGCTTACGCTGAAGACATTCGAGATTATGTGTCTCGAGATTTATTCCAAGACATTCTTGAAGATGAAGAAGAACATGTTGATTGGCTAGAGACGCAACTTGGCTTGATTGAAATGTCTGGTATTGAGAATTATCTCCAAGCGCAATACGTGGACGAAGAGTAACGATACTATCTAAGTTTGCATACTCCAATAATAGTAATAAGAAAGAGCACCTGACTCGAAAATCGGGTGCTTAACCCCGTTATCTGGTCTAATCTCTTTTATTATCGGCTTTTTAAGGATATTGCTCGCAATCTTGCCTATGAAGTTTGATTTCTATCCGATAGAATTTATGCCCCCTTACCTAAAAATAAAAAAGAGAAACGTCCATGTCTGAAGACAACCACCAAGCAGCCACTCCAGAAGAAGAACATCGCCAAAAAGCATTGGATTACCATGCTTATCCAACTCCAGGAAAGATTGCTGTCGAACTGACAAAGCCTGCGGAAACGGCGGGTGATCTTGCCCTTGCATACAGCCCAGGAGTTGCAGAGCCAGTGCGTGAAATCGCACAAAACCCGGATAACGTGTACAAGTACACTGCAAAAGGGAACATGGTTGCTGTTATTTCTAACGGTACCGCTATTCTAGGTCTAGGTAACCTAGGTCCACTTGCATCTAAGCCAGTGATGGAAGGTAAAGCGTTACTGTTTAAGCGTTTTGCAGGTCTTGACTCTATTGATATTGAAGTTAAGCACCGCACGATCGATGAATTTGTTGATACTGTTGCGAGCATTGCAGACACTTTTGGCGGTATTAACCTTGAAGATATTAAAGCACCAGACTGTTTTGAGATTGAAAAGCGTCTGATTGAACGTTGTGATGTACCAGTATTCCACGATGATCAACATGGTACTGCTATTGTAACGGCAGCGGGTATGCTGAATGCAATCGAACTTCAAGGTAAGAAACTTGAAGATTCAACAATTGTTTGTCTTGGCGCTGGCGCTGCCGCTGTAGCGTGTATGGAGCTTCTGATCAAATGCGGCGCAATGCGCGAAAAAATCTACATGCTAGATCGCAAAGGTGTGATTCACACTCGTCGTGATGATCTTAATGAATATAAGCAGCTATTTGCGAACAATACAGATAAGCGCACACTAGAAGACGTGATTGAAGGTGCAGATCTGTTCCTAGGTGTATCTGGTCCAAACCTATTGCCAGCGGAAGCGTTGAAGTTGATGGCAGATAAGCCAATCGTATTCGCATGTTCTAACCCGGATCCTGAAATCAAGCCGGAACTTGCTCACGCAGTTCGTGATGACTTGATCATGGGTACTGGCCGTAGTGATTATCCTAACCAAGTTAACAACGTATTGTGTTTCCCATTTATTTTCCGCGGTGCTCTTGATGTGCGTGCAAGTGAAATCAATGATGAAATGAAACTTGCAGCCGTTGAGGCGATTCGTGAGCTAGCAAAAGAGCCTGTACCTGAAGCCGTATTGAAGGCTGCAGGTGTTGATAAGCTAGAGTTTGGTGCGGACTATATTATTCCAAAACCAATGGATTCACGTTTGCTACCACGTGTTGCAAAAGCGGTTGCTCAGGCGGCGGTTAATTCAGGTGTAGCTCGTATCGAGATGCCTGCAAACTACATGGAAGAGTAATATATCTTTCTGATGTGATACATAAAAATGGGACGCTATTGCGTCCCATTTTTTATGTCATTCATTTGGCTCGAGGCAAGAGTTATTACCTGAAACATTTTATCAGGCTTTTTTATTCTTCGTCGAATGACTCAAATTCGATGCCCATTTCCGTCATCAGCGCTTTTACTTCTGTTGGAATATCATCAGGACGGTCTTTACGAAGGTCTTCATCTGTCGGAAGTGGCTGACCTGTGTACGCGTGCAAAAATGCCTCGCATAGCAATTCGCTATTGGTTGCATGGCGTAAGTTATTGATCTGACGGCGAGTACGCTCATCAGTTAGCACCTTTAAAACTTTTAGCGGGATAGAGACGGTAATTTTTTTTACTTGTTCGCTTTTTTTGCCGTGCTCTGCATATGGGCTAATGTATTCGCCATTCCAGTCAGCCATTGCACACCTTCATTTATGTAATCGGTTAAAAATAATTTAGGTGCTGATTTTAGCTGCATTTACCGCCATAAGCAAAGACATATAGACGTCTAGAAGTGTTGACGTCTCATTTTTTGACGAGTAAAGTGAACATAACAGCAAAGGAAGCGTGTTGATCACTTTATGTTACTCATTAGATATAGCGCATTCCTATTTAGAAGTCATTACCCGTGAAAGGATACACCCATGAGCACTCGCAAACCTGCGACCATTGCAGTACGCACTGGTATTGAATCAGACAGCCAATATCATGCTGTCGTTCCACCTATTTATCTTTCCACTAACTATGGTTTTCCTGCTTTTGGTGAAGTGCCCAAGTATGATTACACACGATCTGGTAATCCAAACCGCGGACTGTTGGAAAGTGCGCTATCTGAACTCGAGTCTGGAAAAGGAGCGGTTGTTACTAACTGCGGTACGTCGGCATTAAATTTATGGGTTTCCGCTTTTCTCGGCCCAGATGATCTCATTATTGCTCCTCACGATTGTTATGGTGGTACCTATCGTCTTTTTAATACCCGAGCTAATAAAGGCGATTTTAAGGTTCAGTTTGTCGATCAATCAGACGAACAGGCTTTAGATGCTGCATTGGCACAAAAACCAAAACTCATTTTGCTAGAAACTCCGTCAAACCCTCTGGTTCGCGTAGTGGATATTGCAGCTACTTGTGAAAAAGCGAAACAAGTCGGCGCGTTAGTTGCGGTGGACAATACCTTTTTGACACCCGTGTACCAAAAACCTTTAGAGCTAGGTGCGGATTTTGTTATCCACTCCACAACAAAGTACATCAACGGTCATTCGGACGTAATTGGTGGGGTAATCATCACCAACACAGAAGCGCATGCAGAAGAGCTTGCATGGTGGGGCAATTGTATTGGTGCAACGGGCACACCTTTCGATAGTTACATGACACTGCGAGGTATTCGTACGCTTGGTGCTCGTATGAAAGTACATGAAGAGAGCTCACAGCAGGTACTGGCTTACCTACAGAAACAAGCGTTAGTTAAAACTATCTATCATCCAAGCCTGCCGGAACATCCAGGTCACGACATTGCTAAAAAGCAGCAAACGGGCTTTGGCTCTATGTTGAGTTTTGAGTTTGCTGGTTCGTTTGAGCAGTTAAAGGTGTTTGTGAAAGAGCTCCAACTGTTTTCATTAGCTGAATCATTAGGTGGTGTAGAAAGTTTGATTTGCCACCCGGCATCCATGACTCACCGTGCAATGGGTGAGGAGGCACTGGCGGAGGCTGGGGTCTCTCATCAACTATTGCGTTTGTCTGTCGGTTTGGAAGATGCACAAGACCTCATCACAGATTTAGAACAAGCGTTCGCTAAAGCTACCCAGTAATAGGAGACGATAACAATGACTGTACAACGTCAGCTGCATAAGTTTGGTGGCAGTAGCTTAGCAAACCCAGAATGCTACTTACGCGTTGTGGGTATTCTCAAAGAGTATTCGACAGAAAATGATCTTGTGGTCGTCTCTGCTGCAGGAAAAACCACTAATCGCTTGATTGAGTTTTTGGAAGGGTTAAATAAAGATGGCCGAATTGCGCATGAAGCGCTTCAAAGCTTAAGACAGTTCCAAACTGAGCTAATAGAAAGCTTGTTGGAGAGTGAAGCAAAAGAAGAGCTGTTAGCTTTATTACATGATGAGTTCAGTACTCTCTCGGAGCTGACTGCACCACTCACTAATGCGCAAAAAGCTGCGGTACTGGGACACGGAGAAGTATGGTCTGCTCGCCTATTGGCCGCGTTATTATCTCAACGTTCTATCCCTGCGGTTGCACAAGATGCACGAGCGTTTTTACGTGCAGAAGCGGGAACTCAACCAGAGGTTGATCGCGCTCGTTCATACCCTTTAATTAAAGAGATCCTCGCGCAGCATAACCATAAACGTGTGGTAATTACTGGCTTTATGGCTCAGAACGAGGCAGGAGAAACCATTCTACTTGGTCGTAACGGCTCTGACTATTCTGCAACGGTCATAGGCGCGCTTGCTGAAGTCAGTACTGTCACGATTTGGAGTGATGTTGCTGGTGTTTATAGTGCCGATCCACGTTTGGTGTCTGACGCTTGTTTATTACCGTTACTTCGATTGGATGAAGCCAGTGAACTTGCTCGCTTAGCTGCCCCAGTGCTACACAGTCGTACGCTTCAGCCTGTGGCGCAAAGTACCATGGACCTTAATCTCAAGTGTAGCTATCTGCCAGAGTCGGGTTCTACTCGTATTGAGCGTGTATTGGCATCTGGTCGTGGCGCTAAAATTATTACTTCACTGGATGATGTTTTATTGGTGCAGTTGTCTTTCATGCATGGGCACGACTTCGAAAAAACACAGAGTGATGTATTACAAGCGTTGCAGCGCGCGCAATTAGAGCCACTGGCATTTGAAGCTCAATCCGATCAGCACACGCTACGCTTGGCTTACACCGCAGAAATCGCCGGTGGTGCATTGAAACACTTGCAAGAGCTTGCGGTAGAGGCTGAAATTAAGCTAAAAGAAGGTTACTCGCTCTTAGCTGCGGTAGGTGCAGGCGTTACGAAAAACGCCAATCATTGCTTTGGCTTTTATCAGAAGCTAAAGCACTCTCCGGTAGAATTTATCTCTGAAACAGACTCAGGGCTGAGCCTAGTCGCTGTTTTGCGCCGTACTGATACCGAGGCGTTGGTTCAAACGATTCATAGCCAGTTGTTCCAAGCGCAAAAACGCGTGGCAGTGGCTTTATGTGGCAAGGGTAATATTGGTTCTAGTTGGCTAAATTTATTTGCTACGCAAAAAAGTGAGCTCGAAAAACGTCATGGTATGAGCTTTGATCTTGTCGCGGTTGTGGATAGCCAAACCTATTGGTTCGATGAGCAAGGTATTGAGGCGGCGAGTGTTGCTGAACGATTTGATGATGAAAGCATAGCAAACAATGGGGATTGGCTGGCACGTTTGGGAGCACTTAAAAGCTATGATGAAGCCGTCGTGCTTGATGTTACCGCGAGTAAAGAGTTAGCTCAGCGCTACGTAGAAATCGCACAGCAAGGCATTCATTTGATTTCCGCTAACAAAGTGGCCGGTTCCGCAGATAGTCAGTACTACCATCAGGTTCAAGATGCATTCGCTAAAATTGGTCGTCATTGGCTATACAACGCAACGGTTGGTGCTGGGTTACCGATAAACCATACCGTGCGAGATCTTCGTGAAAGTGGGGATGAAATCGTCGCTCTATCGGGGATTTTCTCGGGGACGTTATCATGGCTGTTCCAACAGTTTGATGGTTCTGTACCATTTAATGATTTAGTCGATCTTGCTTGGCAGCAAGGGTTAACCGAACCTGACCCTCGTTCTGATTTAGATGGCTCCGATGTAATGCGTAAGTTAGTCATCTTGGCTCGAGAATCGGGCCTAGATATAGAACCAGACAGCGTTAAAGTTGAGTCTTTAGTGCCAGAAGAATTAAGAGAACTGAGCTTAGATGATTTCTTCGATAATGGAGCGTTGTTGAGTGAAATACTTCAAGAGCGTCTGACAAAAGCACAGAGAAACGATCAAGTGCTTCGCTATGTGGCGCGTTTAGAAAAAAATGGTAAAGCAACGGTGGGAGTCGAAGCGTTGTCTCGTGAGCACGCGCTCGCCAACTTATTGCCATGCGATAACATTTTTGCCATAGAGAGCAAGTGGTACAAAGATAACCCTCTGGTCATTCGAGGACCAGGCGCAGGCAGAGAAGTGACAGCCGGCGCTATTCAATCCGACCTCAACCGATTGGCTGGTTTATTTTAAAGTTGCGATTGACCTAAAAACCCTGGAATTAATCCAGGGTTTTTTATTCCCCTATCAGTGCCATACTGAAGTCATAACCCGTGCAAAATGGCGAGATGATGCTCAAGTAGAAACTTGAACTATCTTCATTATTAACTTGAGAAAAATTCATAATTACAAGGTTGACATTAAATCGTATTCAATACATTCTGTAGACATATAGACGTCTAAACGTCGATTTTAAGGATTTGTTTTCGTGGCGGAGTGCCGCAGGGAGAGTAAGATGGGATATACGCACGCAGGCCATATCGACGCCTTGAACCAGAATATTGCTGAGTTATCAGATAACATCAATGTATCGTTTGAGTTTTTTCCGCCAAGCAGCGCTAAGATGGAAGAAACACTTTGGAATTCAGTGCACCGTCTTAAAACGCTTCAACCTAAATTTGTTTCTGTGACTTACGGTGCGAACTCCGGCGAGCGTGACAGAACACACTCCATCATTAAAGAAATTAAAGCAACAACCGGATTGGTTGCCGCTCCCCATCTCACTTGTATTGATGCGACTCGTGAAGAGTTGATTAATATTGCCGATGATTATTGGAACAATGGTATTGAAAATATCGTCGCTCTGCGTGGTGATATTCCTCCAGGTGGCGGTGCGCCTGATATGTATGCCTCGGATTTGGTTGAGCTGCTGAAATCACGCCACGATTTCGATATCTCCGTTGCTGCATTCCCTGAGGTTCACCCTGAAGCTAAAAGCGCTCAGTCTGACTTATTGAACCTAAAACGTAAGGTAGATGCAGGTGCAAACCGTGCTATTACTCAGTTCTTTTTTGACGTTGAGTCTTACCTGCGATTCCGTGACCGTTGTGTCGCAGCAGGAATTGACGTAGAAATTGTGCCAGGAATTTTGCCTGTATCGAACTTTAAGCAAGCGTCTCGCTTTGCGGCACAGAACAATGTGAAAGTACCAGGATGGATGAGCAAACAATTCGATGGCTTGGATGATGATCCGGTGACTCGCCAGCTTGTAGGAGCTAGCCAAGCTATTGATATGGTGCGTGTACTGAGTCGTGAAGGGGTTAAGGACTTTCACTTCTACACACTAAACCGTGCAGAGATGACTTACGCGTTATGCCATACGTTGGGTGTTCGTCCTCGCGCAGTAGTCGGTGCGTAAATCTGGTTTCAAAAAGATAAAAGGCTTGCCAAGTGGCAAGCCTTTTTCGTTTTATCAAAGCAAAAGGAGTTTAACCAATCACTTCAAGTTCAGTTAGAACTTCTTCTGCCCAAGTGATCCAAGTTTCACGTAACAGAAGGTTACGGCGAAGCGTTAGACGTTCTAGGCGAGCTTGTTTATCTAAAGTTGACGGCGTTGCGTAGTAAGCCGCTTCAATTTCTTTGTAGTGAGAAACCAGTTTGCGAGACTCTTCAACTAGCTCGGCGAGTTGGTCACGGAATGGAGCCGCAGGTTGAACGGCACATGCCATCAATTTCGCTGAAAACTCATCACGAACTGTTGGGTGTGCAGTTGGTTGATCAAACCACTCTCCTAAAGCGCTGCGACCAGCGTCTGTAATGGAGTAAACCTTGCGGTCTGGTTTGCCTTCTTGGGGTTCTAATACGCAAGTAACCAGTTCTTTCTCAGCCATTTTGTTGAGTTCACGGTACACCTGTTGGTGGCTTGCTTTCCAGAAGTAACCGATGCTAGCAGAGAATTCTTTAGTGATATCGTAACCGGTTGCGTCGCGAGTGCTAAGAACAGTTAAGATTACGTGTGGTAATGACATGTCTTCAATCCAAATGGTCAATAAACTTGTAAACAAGCTACTTATACTTTCAGCTGCGCTCTTACTGGCACTTGAGTTTTTTAATGTATAAGTAGCACCAACAATGTTGGTCCTGTCACCTTAAAGCCGTTTATCACCTAGAGAGATGGGGAGTCCCATCAAGGCTGGAGCAGGTATGATTGGATTTATGAGCTCTCAGCAGGCAGTAGTATATAAATAATAAGCATGAAGTGGAATAGTAGGACAAAATTACCCTAAAAAACTAACATAATAATCAATAGTGTTAACTTGTGGTTTTTTGTTCTTTTATTTTGGTATTTTTTGGGTCTATTATGGTTTATTTGACTGCTTTTGTTTTGGTGCGATTATCCTGTGATAAAAAAAAGCTGAGCATTTGCCCAGCTTTTTATTAAAAATGAAACGATTAGCCTGTGTTGCGCATACCAGCAGCAATACCAGCAATCGTCACCATCAACGCTTCTTCCAAGTTTGCAGAAGCTTCTTCGGTTTGACGCGTGCGGTATAGCAGCTCTGCTTGTAGCATATTCAATGGCTCAACGTAGATATTGCGTAAGCGAATAGACTCGAGTCCCCAAGGGTCATGCTGCATCAAGTTTTCATTGTTCTCTACATTCAGTACCGCTTTGATGTCTTCTTGAAGCTGAGCACGAAGCTTTTCACCGAGTGGACGGAGCGACTCATCCACCAATCGCTCATCGTAGTAGCGAGAGATATCAATATTACACTTCGAGTACACCATTTCCAGCATGCCGAGACGAGTTGAGAAAAATGGCCATTCGCGGCACATCTCTTCGAGCAATGCTTGGTGGCCTTTATCGATCGAGTATTGAATCGCTTCACCTGCGCCTAGCCATGCAGGAAGTACCAAACGGTTTTGACTCCATGAGAAGATCCACGGGATTGCACGTAAGCTTTCTACTCCGCCCTTAGGGTTGCGTTTTGCAGGACGAGAACCAAGTGGCAACTTGCCGAGTTCGAGTTCTGGTGTTGCTTGGCGGAAGTAAGGCACGAAATCTGGCTCGCCACGAACCACATTTCGGTAAGACTCACAGCTTACTTCTGATAGCACTTCCATCAAGTCGCGCCATTCTTGTTTTGGCTCCGGTGGCGGTAACAAGTTGGCTTCCAGAATCGCACTTGCATATAGGTTAAAGCTGTTTACTGCGACATCTGGGAGTCCCAGTTTAAAGCGGATCATTTCGCCTTGCTCTGTTACACGTAAACCGCCTTTCAAGCTTTTTGGTGGTTGCGACAAAAGCGCAGCATGCGCAGGTGCGCCACCGCGACCGACTGTGCCCCCACGACCATGGAATAGAGTTAGCTCAACGCCTTCTTCTTCAGCCACTTTAACTAACGATTCCATCGCATGATACTGAGCCCAACCAGCAGACATAACACCTGCATCTTTCGCTGAGTCAGAGTAACCAATCATGACCATCTGGTGGTTTTGGATAAAACCACGGTAAAGGTCAATCCCCATAAGCTGCTTAATGACCGATTCTGCGTTGTTCAAATCGTCTAGCGTTTCGAACAGAGGACACACATCCATGCGGTAAGGGCAACCTGCTTCTTGTAGCAGTAGATGAACGGCTAGTACGTCAGAGGCGGTACGTGCCATTGAAATAACGTAAGCGCCAAACGCTTCACGCGGTTGTGCTGCAACAATCTTGCAGGTATCCAAAACCTCTTTGACGGGTTCAGACGGTTCCCAATCACGAGGGAGAAGCGGACGTTTAGATGCCAGCTCGTTAGTTAGAAAAGCAATCTTATCTTGCTCACTCCATTGTTCGTAATCACCAATACCTAAGTAGCGAGTTAGTTCAGACAAGACGTCTGAGTGACGCGTGCTCTCTTGGCGGATATCAAGACGTACAAGATGGATACCAAATGCTTTTACGCGGCGTAGTGTATCCAGTAGTGAGCCGTTGGCTATTACACCCATGCCACATTCGTTTAGTGACTGGTAGCAGGCATACAGCGGTTCCCAAAGTTGCTCGACTTTTTGCAGTGGTGCTTTAACGGCCAGTTTTTGACCGTGGATCTTAGCATCGAGAATATCTTTGGTTTCATTGAGCAGAGTGCGTAATTGCTTCAGGATCGCACGGTATGGTTCGTGCTGATCTTCGCCAGCAAGTTCACGTACTTGATCGTTTGAAACTGTCATAGACAGCTCGCTGATCAACTCGTTAATGTCATTGAGATAAAGATCGGCGGCTTTCCAACGAGACAATAGTAAGACTTCACGCGTAACGTTGTGAGTAACAAACGGGTTACCGTCACGGTCACCGCCCATCCAAGAGGAGAAGTGCACTGGGCGAGCATCAATGGGTAAACCTTCTCCAAGGTAAGATTTTAGACGGTCATTCATCTCACGTAGGAAGTCCGGTACTGCTTCCCATAGCGAGTTTTCAACGACCGCAAAGCCCCATTTTGCTTCATCCAACGGAGTTGGGCGTTGTTGTCGAATCACGTCTGAATGCCAGCCTTGGGCAATCAGTTGCTCTAGGCGGCGTTCGGTTTTTCTGCGCTCTTTAGAAGAAAGATCGCTTAGCTCCAACTTTGATAAGCACTCGTTTATCTTGACCAGTTTGTTGATCATCGTACGGCGCGTAATTTCTGTTGGGTGAGCCGTCAATACCAATTCAATATTTAGATCACGAACCGCTTGGGCAGTGTCCAGTTTGCTCACATCGTTTTGTACCAGTTTAGAAAACAGCGAGTTAATCGCGTCTGGTTCACAAATGTGCTCTTCACAATGGCGTGAAATCGTGTGGTATTGCTCAGCGATATTGGTGAGGTTTAGAAATTGGTTAAACGCGCGAGTAACGGGCGTTAGCTGCTCATCAGGTAGATGTTTGATTTCTTCGATCAAGCTGTCCCTGTCTGCTTGATTCCCTGCTTGAGCTGATTTGGATAATTTACGAATGGTTTCCACTTTCTCGAAGATTTCTTCGCCATGGGCATCGCGAATGGTGTTACCCAATAAGTGGCCTAACATGCGCACATTACTTTTGAGTGCGGCGTATTTCTCGTTCATTGTCGTCCTGCCTCGTAAAAAAACTACATCCATTGTCCTTGTTAAGACTCCAATCTAGCGAAAAGCACCAGTTATAGTCAAATAAAGCAGACTAAGTTTGCAATTATTCCGCTGTCTCCTGATTTAGAGCAAATTTACGGCAGCCATAGAGTAAGAAGTGAAAATTAATTACAAAATAACAAGTTAAATAAGTGTTAAGACTAGCGCTAAATTGTGAAGATAAAAAGATGCAGCTCAATCGAGCTGCACAGACTTTTGAGCTTAAACGCGTATTAACAGCAGTACTTGACCATCGCCTTTGAAAGCACATCAATTGTGGGGTCGATAAAGTCGAAGGATAGAAACTCATCCGGTTGGTGGGCTTGGTCGATTGACCCAGGGCCGAGCACCAAGGTTGGACACAACTGCTGTAGAAATGGTGCTTCAGTACAGTAGTTCACGGTTTCTGAACTGGTTTGGCAGATCTCTTCAACACCACCAATAAATGGGTGGTCATGTTGGCATTCGTAACCTGGAATAGGCTCATGCAATGGAATAATCTCCAGTCTCCCAGGCCATTTCGCTTCGACTTCTTTTAATGCTCCGCGCAACATGTTCTCTAAACCATCAAGACTAATGCCGGGAAGAGGACGCACGTCGTAATGCAGTTCGCAGCAACCACAAATACGGTTAGCGCTGTCACCACCATGAATGTGTCCAAGATTTAGGGTTGGGCTTGGAATGGCAAAACCCGGATGGTGATATTCTTTAATCAATTTGTCACGCAGTTGCATCATGGCGAACATGACTTCATGCATGATCTCAATAGCGTTAACGCCAAGCGCTGGGTCCGATGAGTGACCGGACTTGCCTGTTACGCGAATGGCATTTGCCACATGCCCTTTATGACCTCGAATTGGTACAAGGCTGGTGGGTTCACCAA
The DNA here is from genome assembly GCF_033338735.1 of Vibrio sp. Vb1127. Taxonomy (NCBI): domain Bacteria; kingdom Pseudomonadati; phylum Pseudomonadota; class Gammaproteobacteria; order Vibrionales; family Vibrionaceae; genus Vibrio; species Vibrio sp. Vb1127. Next base: position 12,644 of record NZ_JAWOTF010000014.1, read on the forward strand.
TGATGCAGTAATCCGGCTTAAATGGGGCGTTTGCTGTGAAATGTCGCGCGCCCAACATGGTGGTCTCTTCGTCACAAGTGGCTAATACGTAAAGTGGTTTGCTCTGCTTGCTCCAATCGACTTTCTTCACTGCTTCATAAATAAAGGCGAAAAAGCCTTTCATGTCTGCTGTGCCTAAACCGTAGAAGCGGTTGTCTTTTTCCGTCAGTTTATGCGGATCAAAATTCCATCGCCCTTGATCGAATGGCACGGTATCACTATGGCCAGCAAGTAAAAGGCCACCTTCTCCCTCTCCCATACGTGCGATCATATTGTGCTTGCCTGGCTCGACTTCGATCACTTCAACGCTAAAACCCAGATCTTTAAACCAAGATGCGAGTTTTTCGATGACTTTTGCATTGCCCTGATCCCAGCTCGGATCCGTGGAGCTGATAGAAGAGGTGCTGATGAGTCCTTCATAGACCTCTAGAAAAGTTGGTAATTGCATGGATTCTTCAAATCTCCTGTTGACAGACAGACCACAAAAATGTAAAACACATATTAAATCATATTTAATGAATAAAAAATCAAAATAAAGCAAAAATTAAATATGAATAGTCATTTGAGCCTTTAAGTATATGGATGTCACACAATGCTAAAAACCACGATTATTGGAGCCAGCGGTTACACCGGCGCAGAGTTAGCGTTAATGGTTAATAAACACCCACAACTCACGCTATCAGGTTTATACGTTTCCGCCAACAGTGTTGATGCGGGAAAGAGCATCGCGCAGCTGCACGGTAAGCTAGCGGGCATCATTGATATGCCAGTTTTACCACTAACGGATCCACTGCAAATCGCTCAAGAATCGGACGTGGTGTTTTTGGCAACGGCTCACGAAGTCAGCCATAATTTAGCCCCAACTTTCTTGGAGGCAGGCTGTCAGGTATTCGATTTATCGGGTGCATTCCGTGTGAAAAGTGAAGGCTTTTACGACACTTTTTATGGCTTCGCACATCAACATAACAACTGGCTAGATAAAGCAGCATACGGCTTAGCTGAGTGGAACCAAGAATCAATAAAAACCACTCCTTTGATTGCAGTAGCAGGTTGCTACCCAACCGCTTCACAGCTTGCAATCAAACCTTTATTAGAACATGCGTTGCTCGATACCAACCAATGGCCAGTGATCAACGCAACCAGTGGTGTATCAGGTGCAGGGCGTAAAGCCTCCATGGTTAACAGCTTCTGTGAAGTGAGCTTGCAACCCTATGGTGTATTTAACCATCGTCACCAGCCAGAGATTGCTCAGCACTTGGGTTGCGATGTGATTTTTACTCCGCACCTCGGCAACTTTAAACGCGGCATTCTTGCCACTATCACCATGAAGCTTGCGCAAGGTGTGACAGAAGCACAAGTGGCACAGGCGTTTGAACAAGCTTATCAAGGCAAGCCTGCGGTGCGTCTTAAAGGCGACGGTATTCCACGTATTCAGGATGTCGAAAATACCCCTTTCTGTGATATCGGCTGGAAGGTACAAGGCGAACACATCATTGTGATTTCAGCTATCGACAACCTACTTAAAGGTGCATCGAGTCAAGCGATGCAATGTCTCAATATTCATTACGGTTACCCAGAACTGACAGCGTTGCTGTAGTCGTTGAAAGAGGGAAATGCGATGACGCAAACCAATCAAGCTCCTTTAGTCATTAAGCTAGGTGGTGCAGCTCTATCATGCACTCAAACCTTAAGCCAACTTTTTGGTGCCATTGCGGCTTACCAAAAATCGGCACAGCGACAAATCGCCATCGTTCATGGCGGTGGCTACCTAGTTGATGAGTTGATGGCAAAGCTTCAGCTTGAAACCGTAAAGAAAAACGGTTTACGCGTAACACCTTACGATCAAATTCCTGTGATTGCAGGCGCGCTTGCAGGCACTGCGAATAAGTTACTTCAAGGTCAAGCGATTGCGGACGGTCTTAACGCTGTGGGCCTTAGCCTTGCGGATGGTGGTTTGTGTCTTGTTGAAGAACTTGACCCAGAACTCGGCGCGGTAGGCAAAGCATCACCGGGTGACTCAGCACTATTACAAGCGGTGCTAAACACAGGTGCACTGCCGATCATCAGTTCAATTGGTTTAACCAAAGATGGCCAGATGATGAATGTGAATGCTGATCAAGCAGCAGTCGCGGTTGCGGGCGCATTAGATGCGGAGTTAGTCCTGTTATCAGACGTGAGTGGTGTATTAGATGGAAAAGGCCATTTGATCAAAACCCTGTCAGAGCAGCAAGCTAACTCGTTGATCGATGGACATGTGATCACCGATGGCATGATCGTCAAAGTTAAAGCCGCTTTGGAGGCCGCCAATGATCTTGGCCGTCCAATTGAAGTCGCGACCTGGCGTTACCCAGAAAAATTAGCACAGTTATTCGCTGGTGAAAGTATTGGTACTCAATTCTTGCCTCAATAAGCATCAGCAAAAGAATTCAATATTAGGAAGTCGTAGTTGGCACTGACCGCCGAGCGCAGCGCCAGTTAAGTTTGGAGAAAAAACATGAGCAAAGTGAACGTAAATAAAGTGGTAGTCGCATACTCAGGCGGTCTAGATACTTCAGTAATTATCCCGTGGCTAAAAGAGAACTACGACTGTGAAGTAGTGGCTTTCGTTGCCGATGTTGGTCAAGGTGCCGAAGAGCTAGAAGGCATTGAAGCGAAAGCAAAAGCCTCTGGTGCTTCTGAGTGCTACATCGCTGACTTGAAAGAAGAAATGGTCGCAGACTACATTTACCCAACGCTAAAAACCGGCGCGTACTACGAAGGTAAGTACCTGCTAGGTACATCAATGGCGCGTCCAATCATTGCCAAAGCGCAGGTTGAAGTGGCACGTCAAGTGGGCGCGGACGCTCTGTGTCATGGCTGTACAGGTAAAGGTAACGACCAAGTACGTTTTGAAGGCGCATTCGCAGCACTAGCACCGGACTTACAAGTGATTGCACCTTGGCGTGAGTGGGACCTAGTGAGCCGTGAAGAGTGTTTGGATTACCTAGCTGAGCGTAATATTCCTTGCTCTGCGTCTCTTACTAAGATCTATTCACGTGATGCAAACGCATGGCACATTTCGACGGAAGGCGGCGTTTTAGAAGATACGTGGAACGCACCAAACGAAGACTGCTGGGTGTGGACTGTCGACCCAGAGCAAGCGCCAAATGAAGCGGAATACGTCACGCTGAAAGTAGAAAAAGGTGAAGTGGTCGAAGTTGATGGTGAAGTGATGACACCATACAACGCACTGGTTTACCTAAACGAGAAGGGCGCTAAGCACGGTGTTGGCCGTATCGATATCGTGGAAAACCGTCTTGTTGGAATGAAGTCTCGTGGTTGCTATGAAACACCGGGAGGCACCATCATGATGGAAGCGCTGCGTGCTGTAGAGCAGCTTGTGCTAGACAAATCATCATTCGAATTCCGTGAGGAGCTAGGTCTAAAAGCGTCTCACCTTGTATACGATGGCCGTTGGTTTACGCCACTATGTAAATCTATCCTTGCTGCTTCAGAAGAGCTAGCGCAAGACGTTAACGGTGAAGTGGTTGTTAAGCTTTACAAAGGTCAAGCGACAGTCACGCAAAAACGTTCTGACAACAGCTTGTATTCAGAAGAGTTCGCGACTTTTGGTGAAGATGAAGTTTACGACCAAAGCCATGCAGGTGGGTTCATCCGTCTTTACTCGCTATCAAGCCGTATTCGTGCATTGAACAGCCAGAAGAAATAATCCCTTAACATCCATCTTGGATTGAATAAAGACCCGCCATTTATAGGCGGGTCTTTTGGTTTCTAAAAGCGGGTACCTAAATTTGGCTTGAATATATATGTAAAAATATTGAATTTATACTTTATTTTTTATCGAAATTGCCGTAACGTTGACACATAAGAAAAAGTGAGCAAATGACCATCAAATTGGTTACTACTCATTCGAGAACGTTAGAGTAAGCAATAGTCATCAGGAGAGACGCAATGGCATTATGGGGCGGAAGATTTACCCAAGCGGCAGACACCAGATTTAAAGAGTTCAATGATTCGTTGCGTTTTGACTACCGATTGGCTGAGCAAGACATCGTAGGTTCAATCGCATGGTCTAAAGCTCTGCTTTCTGTTGATGTGCTATCGGCAGAAGAACAGCAAAAACTGGAACTTGCTTTAAATGAGCTGAAGTTAGAAGTGATGGAAGACCCTCACCAAATTCTTCGCTCTGATGCAGAAGATATCCACTCTTGGGTTGAACAGCAGCTAATCAGTAAAGTGGGAGATTTAGGTAAAAAACTCCACACTGGGCGTTCTCGTAATGACCAAGTCGCCACAGACTTGAAACTTTGGTGTCGTCAGCAAGGTCAGCAATTGTTGATTGCTTTAGATCGCCTACAAGCACAAATGGTCCATGTTGCTAAACAGCACCAAGGCACCGTATTGCCAGGCTATACTCATCTTCAGCGTGCTCAACCTGTAACCTTTGCTCACTGGTGCTTGGCTTATGTTGAAATGTTCGAGCGTGACTACTCTCGTCTGAATGATGCCTTACAGCGTCTCGACACTTGTCCACTTGGCTCGGGTGCTTTAGCGGGAACGGCTTATCCGATTGATCGCGAACAATTAGCACATAATCTCGGTTTCCACCGTGCTACGCGTAATTCACTAGATTCGGTTTCAGATCGTGATCATGTGATGGAACTGATGTCGGTGGCGTCGATTTCTATGCTTCACCTTTCTCGTCTTGCAGAAGATATGATCTTCTACAATTCAGGCGAGTCAAACTTCATTGAGTTAGCGGATACGGTGACATCTGGTTCGTCATTAATGCCACAGAAGAAAAACCCAGATGCACTTGAGTTGATCCGTGGTAAGACAGGGCGTGTCTATGGCGCATTATCGAGCATGATGATGACAGTTAAAGCTTTGCCATTGGCGTACAACAAAGACATGCAGGAAGATAAAGAAGGGTTGTTTGACGCTTTAGATACATGGAACGACTGCATGGAAATGGCAGCTCTGTGTTTTGACGGTATTAAAGTGAATGGCGAGCGCACACTAGAAGCGGCGAAACAAGGTTACGCAAACTCGACGGAGTTAGCTGATTACCTAGTGGCGAAAGGCATCCCATTCCGTGAAGCTCACCACATCGTCGGTGTCGCGGTCGTTGGTGCTATTGCTAAAGGTTGTGCGCTAGAAGAGCTGTCTATCGAAGAGTTAAAAGCCTTCTCAGAAGTCATTGAAGCGGATGTGTATGACATTCTGACTATCGATTCGTGTTTGGAAAAGCGTTGTGCTTTGGGGGGGGTTTCGCCTCACCAGGTCGCTTACGCGGTAGAACAAGCGGATAAGCGCCTGAGCCAGCGTGACAGCTCGGCGGTGAAAGTGCGTCCTGCACGTTTGACGGACATTGAAACGTTGGAAGGTATGGTTGCTTACTGGGCGAACCTTGGTGAGAATCTTCCGCGCTCTCGTAATGAGCTCGTGAGAGATATTGGCTCTTTTGCGGTGGCTGAGCATCATGGTGAAGTGACGGGTTGCGCTTCTCTATATGTGTATGACTCAGGGTTGGCAGAAATACGCTCTCTTGGTATCGAAGCGGGCTGGCAAGGCCAAGGGCAGGGCAGTGCGATTGTGAACTATTTGGTTGAGAAAGCGCGCCAGATGGCGATCAAGAAAGTCTTTGTTCTAACGCGAACGCCTGAGTTCTTTATGAAGCAAAGCTTTTTACCTACATCGAAGTCATTACTGCCGGAGAAAGTTCTGAAAGATTGCGATCAGTGCCCACGTCAACATGCATGTGATGAGGTAGCGCTTGAGATCAATTTAATGGAGCAAGTGATCCAAAAAACGCATGTGGCATGAACTGAAGTTGTGGAGTGATTTTATTAGCATTCAATGACATAGTCATTTTCCTGTTTACTTACATCAGTATTCGCTAAAAAAATCGAAAAAATTTGGAACCTTTGAGAGGAAGCCCGGTCTATTAAAGTACCACTGCTTTTTCTTAGAAGAATCTAAGAGAGCCCCAGAACTGACATTGGTTTTGGGGCTTTTTTCTATCTGTCACTTTTCTCTTTTTTATTGGCCTTTTTTTGTCCCTTTCGACGTTGCCAAGGCAAGATGACAAAACGCATCCATAAGTGTAGAAACAACAAAACGTTGAAAGCGAAGCCGGCAAAGATCAAAGCGATCGACTCGATGCTTTGTGGATCATCTTTGAGCGTAAACCACCACACAATCCAACACAGTACAGAAAGTACCGTCAATTGATCCAAGCATCGTTGGCAACGTCCAAGTTTTTTCCAAAACCAATGTTCCTCGCAGCGGCGACAAGTCATAGTGTTTTCCAAACCATTAGTGTTGCTTCAGATTATATATCTAACTAAATGGTGGAAAGCGTTTCTTACACGGGCTTAGAGCGCCATGACACAACCAAAAATGGAAAGTTAGCTTTGTAAAAGCTTTGTGGCACGTAATTGATGTATGGTGTGCTGTCAGTCTTTAACAGGAAATATAATGATGTCGACAGAGTTGAAACTTGCGCTGAGTATCGCTGGTGGGTTCTTTATGATCGGTGTTGTCGCGATTTATATGGTCAGCCGCTATGCAATGATGGCAGCGTAAGAGAGATTTTATTGCGCCGAAGTAGCAAAGCAAAGCCTCGTTGATGACGAGGCTTTGCTTTATATTTAGATAGAAGCCTGAAAGCGTTAGCAGCCAGGGCCGCAGTCAAGACAATGTTTCACCATTTCTGGCCCTAAGTGTAGTTTTGCATTCAAATCACGTAGAGCGGTGCGGACGCCTTCTTCAATCACTGGGTGATAGAAGGGCATATCTAACATCTCAGAAATCGTCATCCTATTTTGGTGCGCCCATGCTAAAAGGTGAGCAAGATGCTCTGCATTCGGGCCCATCATTTCTGCACCTAAAAAACGTCCAGTGCCTTGCTCTCCGTAGACATGCAGAATGCCTTTATTACGAAGCATGACGCGCGAACGTCCTTGATTTTCAAACGAGACTTCACCGGTTGCGAAACATCCACATGTGCCTAGACGTGTTTCTAGTTGTTTATATGTTTCTCCAACCATAGCAATTTGAGGGTCGGAGAACACGGCTGAAATTGGTGAGCGACGCAGACCCGCACGAATATCTGGGAAACGGCCTGCGTTGTCTCCAGCAATACGGCCTTGGTCAGCGGCTTCGTGCAGCAGTGGAATTTGGTTACTTGCATCACCTGCGATGAAGATGCTCTCTACCGAAGTTTGCAATGTGTAGTGATCCGCCGTTGGTACGCCACGTTCATCGAGAGCCACATTGGTGTTCTCGATCGCCAGCTTATCGACGTTTGGACGACGACCCGTTGCGGCCAATACGTAATCGACAACGAAAGTTTCTAATTCACCATCATGGTTGATGAATTGGATTTCGACCTTGTCTTCGCCGTCATTGCCTGACGAAGCAATGCGTTTCATACTTTCGACTTTTACATCTGCATCAAGGTAGAACTCTTCCTTAAAGGCTTTATCTGCATACGCCATCACCTCTGGGTCTGTCAGTGGGCCCACTTGTCCTCCAAGGCCAAAGAGCTTCACGTTTACTCCTAGGCGGTGTAAAGCCTGACCCAATTCAAGGCCGATGACTCCTGGGCCAAATACTGCCACTGACTCTGGTAAGTCATCCCAGTCAAATACATCATCGTTAATCACTAGGCGATCACCCAGTTCATTCCAAGCTGCCGGATATGCTGGACGAGATCCTGTCGCAATAACAATGCGCTGTGCGGTGACCTGAGTATGATCATCTATGATGAGAGTGTGGTCATCGGCAAACTTCGCGTAGCCCGATAGTTTGTCTTCAGCGGGAATATCATCGACACTTTCAAGCACAAAGCCAACAAAACGATCGCGTTCGCGCTTTACACGATCCATAACTTCTCGTCCGTTAATTCGTACTTCACCTTGCGGGTGTATCCCAAATCCAGGTGCTTTTTCGATTTGATGAACACTTTCTGCTGCCGCAATTAACAGCTTAGACGGCATGCATCCGACACGAGCACAGGTTGTTCCGTAGGGACCGCCCTCAATCATTACCACGCTGTTGGTATGAGCTTTTGCTGCTCGATAAGCACCAAGACCAGCCGTCCCGCCACCAATAATCGCTACGTCGACATTAACTTGTTTCATCGTGAACTCTCGCTTTTGTTCTAAGCCAAGCTAGCTACATTGAGCTTGGAGAGTGAATTGGATAGTTGAATCTGGATAAGTAGTCACCTTATTGGCAGATAACTACTTATCTAGACTAGTAGAAGAAGTGGTTTAGGGTTGGCCTCCGAGCCAAAGGCACCGGAGACCGAGGGTGTAGGCTATGGACAGCTTAGCCTAGATACGCTTCTAGCTCTTCGCTACCGCCGATGTGCTTGCCACCGATAAAGACTTGTGGAACAGTCGTGCGACCAGATATAGCTCGTAGACTAACTGTTGTTGCGTCTTTACCCAGAATCACTTCTTCATATTGAAGACCGTGGTCAATCAGATTTTGTTTCGCTTTCATACAGAAAGGGCAGCCTGGTTTAGTGAACACCGTGATGGACTCTTGCGTTTTGTAGTCAGGCGCTATGTAGTTCAGCATCGTATCTGCGTCTGACACCTTGAATGGGTCGCCTGGTTCGTTTGGCTCAATGAACATTTTTTCCACTACGCCATCTTTTACTAGCATACTGTAACGCCATGAACGTTTGCCAAAGCCGATGTCATTTTTATCCACTAACATACCCATGCCATCGGTGAATTCACCATTACCATCCGGGATGAAGGTAATGTTTTCTGCTTCTTGGTCTTGTTTCCATGCATTCATCACGAACGTATCATTGACCGAGACACAAATAATCTCATCCACTCCGTGCTCTTTAAATACAGGGAACAATTCGTTGTAACGAGGTAGATGGCTTGATGAACAGGTTGGAGTAAATGCACCCGGTAAGCTAAATACGATAACGGTCTTACCTTTAAATAGTTCATCGGTCGTTACATTCACCCAAGAGTCACCTTGACGAACTGGAAAAGTAACTTGAGGGACTTGTTGACCTTCTTTAGATACAAACATAATGATTTCCTTTAACTATTTTAAATTATGCGTATAGAGCTTAGCGTTTTTCGTCGCTCTGTTTCGTTTTGTTGAGCCCATTATTGTAAAAATCCTTTGATAGCTCTAATCGTTTGGTGTTATGGTTTTGATAGGTATTAGCTATTGTTAAAGAAGCGAAGCGTGAATTATGAATATTCGAGATTTTGAGTACTTAGTTGCACTTGCGGAACATAAGCACTTTCGCAAAGCGGCAGAGGCATGTTTTGTTAGCCAGCCAACATTGAGTGGGCAAATTCGTAAACTAGAGGATGAACTCGGGACCACGCTTTTAGAGCGAAGCAGCCGACGTGTTTTGTTTACCGATTCAGGGTTACAGCTGGTGGAGCAGGCTAAACGCATCTTAAGTGAAGTGAAAACCTTCAGAGATATGGCAAGCGGTCAAAGCGGAGCCATGACTGGACCGATGCATATTGGTTTCATCCCGACGGTTGGGCCTTATCTATTACCCAAAATTCTGCCGCAGATAAAAGAAGCATTTCCTGAGCTGGAGCTATTTCTGCACGAAGCTCAGACACATCAATTAGTGCGTCAATTGGAAGAAGGCAAACTAGATTGCTTAGTTTTAGCTTCGGTTGATGAAACTGCGCCATTTAAAGAGATCGAAGTGTATCAAGAGCCATTAAGTGTCGCAGTGCCATGTGACCACGAGTGGGCCTCTCTCGACCATGTTGATATGTTGGAGCTGAATGGTAAAACCGTTTTAGCGTTGGGAGACGGCCACTGTCTGCGAGATCAAGCGTTAGGTTTTTGTTTTGCCGCTGGTGCAAAAGACGATGAGCGTTTTAAAGCCACCAGCTTGGAGACGTTACGCAACATGGTTGCTGCCGGTGCGGGGATTACGTTATTGCCTCAGCTTTCTATCCCTAATGAGAAGCAAAAAGATGGCGTATGCTACGTACCAGCTGTTAACCCAACCCCCTCGCGTAATATCGTGCTCGTATACCGTCCGGGCTCACCATTACGAGCTAGGTTTGAAGCTTTAGCAGCGAAGATTAAAGAGGTGTTGGCTTCTTATCCATCATTGAATGCTGCAGCATAAAAAGCAGAAATAAAAAGGGAGAGCTTGATGCTCTCCCTTGTGCTTTTGTGATTTAGAACAGTTCTTCTGCGCCAGAACCTGAAGAATAAATACTATCTTCTAAACGGTCGCCAGCGTATTCGGTAGGCTCCGTGCCTTTTTCAAAGTATTCGAACATTGATGTGCTATCTACCTTGTGCGTTAGCATACCGCTGTTGCGATCAATACGAACTCGAATAATATCCTCTGGAATATTTTTACCTTGCTCCGGCGTCCCTTCTAGCGCAACACGCATGAAGTCAATCCAAGCAGGCTCTGCGGTTTTCGCACCCGACTCGGCACCAGAAATTTGGCCTTGCCCTAGGTTGCTGTTAACTGTGGTGCGGCCAAGTGCACGTGAGTGATCATCAAAGCCAACCCAAGCTATCGCAACGACACCAGGTCCATAGCCATTGTACCAAGCATCCTTGGAATCATTCGTTGTACCCGTTTTACCTCCGATATCACGACGACCAAGTTTTTGCGCGCGCCAGCCTGTACCATTCCAACCTGTGCCTTCACGCCAGTTACCGCCACCCCAAATGTTGCTGTACATCATCTCACGCATTAAGAATGCATTCTGTTCAGAGATAACTTGCGGTGCATATTGAGGTTCATCATTTTCAAGGGCATTGTCTGTTGCAAGGCCGTCAATTGCGACGTCTTGTTCGCCAAATTCATCAGCGTAGCGATTTTCTGGCTGCTCGCTCATTTGTGGACAATCCTTATGACAAACACTCTTTGGATTGGCTTTAAACAGTACTTCACCGAATGCATCTTCCACGCGTTCTACATAGAATGGTTCAACGTAATAACCACCGTTCGCAAACACAGAGTAACCTTGTGCCACTTTCATTGGTGTTAAGCTGCCAGCTCCGAGTGCGATGGTCTCTGAGCGCGGTACTTGGTTAATATCAAAACCGAAACGAGTAAGGTACTGACGTGTCTCCTCGAGGCCAACTTCACGGAGTGTACGCACTGCCATGACGTTTTTTGATTGAGCTAAGCCGAGGCGAAGACGCGTTGGACCACCATAAGTCGGTGGTGAGTTTTTTGGTCGCCAAGCTGAACCAGAACCTGCATCCCACTTGTTGATCGGCGCATCGTTAATCAAAGTGGCTAGAGTCAGCCCTTTGTCAATTGCTGCCGAGTAGATGAAAGGCTTGATACTTGAACCAACCTGACGCACTGACATGGTTGCACGGTTAAACTTGCTGTGAACAAAGTTGAAACCACCAACCAGCGACAATATCGCGCCATTTTCTGGGTTCATCGCAACAAACGCGGTGTTTGCTGTCGGCACTTGGCTCAGTTTCCAGCTCAGTGTTGTGTTGTCATCTTCATCGGTTTCACTTACTTCGCGAACCCAAACTTGTTGACCTGTCGCTAGCACATCATGCGCTGACTTTGGTGTTGAGCCTTGGCGGTTATCAGTAATGTACTTACGCGCCCAGTGCATTCCAGTCCAAGGGATGGTTTGCTCTTCATGGTTCTTAACCCATACTTGTGCCGTCTTATCATCGACTTTCGTCACAACCGCAGGGTAAAGGTCACCATAAGTTGGCTGTTTCTTCAGGTGCTTTTCTATTTGCTCATTGTCCCAGGCCGCTTCCCCTTCTTTCCAAAGCACACTTTCTGCACCACGGTAGCCATGACGTTCATCGTATGACAAGAGGTTATTTACCGCAGACGTATTTGCAGCATCTTGCAGTTTAGAATCCACAGTCATGTAGATATTCAAGCCAGAGGTATAAGCTTCTTCTTCACCGTATTCTTTTACTGCCCATGCACGAGCCAACTCTGCTACGTAAGGTGCGGAAAGCTCAATCTCAGCGCTATGATAACGCGCCACAATAGGCTCATTGCGTGCTTCGTCATACTGCTCTTGTGTAATGTATTTCTCATCAAGCATTCGCATTAATACAACGTTACGGCGTTTTGTTGCGCGCTCAAGAGAGTAAATTGGGTTCATGGTTGATGGCGCTTTTGGCATACCAGCGAGTGTTGCAATCTCACTTAACGTCAATTCATCAAGGCTCTTGCCAAAATACACTTGAGCGGCAGCACCAAAGCCATATGAGCGGTAACCAAGGAAGATTTTATTGACATAAAGCTCCATGATTTCTTGCTTACTTAAAAGCTGCTCAATATGGATAGCAATAAAAATCTCTTTAATCTTACGCATGATCTTCTTCTCATTAGATAAGAAGAAGTTACGAGCTAGCTGTTGCGTAATCGTACTTGCACCCTGTTTAGCCGAGCCTGAAACCGCAACAACAACAGCTGCACGAGTGATGCCGATAGGGTCGATACCAGGATGCTCATAGAAACGACTATCTTCGGTTGCGATGAGCGCGTGAATTAAGTCTTGAGGAATTTCGTCATAAGTAACAGGAATACGACGCTTTTCACCGAACTGTGCGATCAGCTTCCCGTCTTGACTAAACACCTTCATAGGTGTTTGTAATTCAACGTCTTTTAGAGTTGCAACATCTGGCAATTCAGGCTTCACGTACTGATAGAAGCCAAATATTGTGGTGACTCCAAGAATTATGCAAATCAATGTTAAAAATAATAAACGCTTTATGAACTTCACCGGAGAATCCCTGATTGGTTGAGGCTGTGTAACGGCAAACCCTTGTACTCTTAGGTCAAAAATTTAGCACATAAGAGATATTAACTCTTATTTGGATGCTAATAACAACCTTTGCACGAAGAAATTTCGGAGCGAGAGTAAGAGATGGATAAGCTAATCGTTACCGGCATCGATATAGGCCATAACAGCCTCAAAGCCGTAGTACTTAAACCCACAGGCAACAATTACGCTCTGTTGGGTTACAAAGAAATATTACTAAAGGAAGGTATTGTCGCTGAAAATAACACCATAAATCATCAAGAAATTGTAAAGACCCTCAAGCAGATAAAAAAAGAACTGCCTTTTGGCGCTAAAAAAGTTGCGATTTCAGTTCCTGATAACTCGGTAATTAGCAAGAAACTGCAAATAGAACAAAATCTTGAAGAGAGTGAAGTTGAGTTTGCAGTGATACAAGCCTTTTCTCATCAATCGCCATTCCCTGTCGAAGAGCTGAGTTTAGACTTCGTTCGTCTTCGCGCTGAGGGCGGGCAGAGTGGCAGTGATAGCTATCAAGTGTTTGCGACAAGAAAAGATGTGGTAGAAGGCCGAGTCGATGCATTACAAAAGTCCGGACTAAAACCTGTTTTAGTGGACGTGCATTCGCAAAGCCTTGGTCATATCTGGAAGCTCACCGCCGATCGCTTTCCTGACAAAAACAAATACTGCTTACTCGATATTGGCACCTTATCGAGCTCCTTCACCATGTTTACCGAACAAGGTGAACTGTTTCACAAAGAGTTTGCTTACGGCACACGCGGAGCAAACAGCGCTTCTCCAGTCGATTTTCTGTCCGATGATGCTCAGGAGAAAACAGAGCTGTTTAACCGTCAAATCATAGAGCGAGTAAAGCGCCAGATGCAGCTCTATACCTCAATCAATGGCTCACAAAACATCAAGGGTATCTGGTTATCAGGGGAAGGGGCCTCCACTCCCATGCTCGCAGAGGAGTTGTCTCAACAATTGTCGTTAGAGTGTGAATTGCTAAATCCGCTAGGGCTATTTGAGATGAAGGTGTCTAAGCGTAAGCGTCGTGCTGTGGATTGGCAGCATTTCTCAACAGCAGCCGGACTGGCCGTTCGTGGCATTCATTGGCTAGGAGGCGCCCGTGCTTTATCGCATTAATTTACTTCCTTGGCGAGAGAATCAAAGAGAAGAGCACCGACGTCGTTTCATCAGTTTGGTCGCATTAGGCATGTTGGTCGCTGTTGGCATCCAGTGGGGTATTGGAAAGTTTTTTGAGTACCAACAAGATCAACAACAGGATCGGCTCGATTACCTCACTCACTACATTGCCGAACTCGACCAGCGTATTGAAGCAATGAAAATTGCAGAGCAAGAGCACAGCAAAATCCTCGAACGTCTAAAGGTCGTTGAAGGTTTACAAAACGGACGAAACAAAACGACCGAGTTCATGAACTTAATGCCTGCCGTTATCCCTGAAGGTGTATATGTCGACAAGATCAAAATGAATGATCTGGAAATTGAGATCTCTGGGATCTCAGATAGCACTCCAAAACTTGCCACGATGCTGGACAACATGGAGCACTCGGCCAAGTTGAACGACGTAGAAATGCATTCCATCGTTCACGGCAAAGCCCGTTTTGGGAAAGAGTTTCAAACATTCAAAGTGTCTTTCATGTTCAAAGTAACGGAGAAGAAATTGGAGGCTCAACGTGGTTGATTGGCAGGATCTCGAAATAGATGAAATGGCCGAGTGGCCATTGTTGCCCCAGATTGTAGTAATCGCGCTTCTGATCATGGCGATTCAAGGCTTAGGTTATTGGTTTTACCTTAAACCGAAAGAAGAACAGTTGAATCACTTGATCCAGCAGGAGCAGACACTCAAGGTGGCATTGAAGATCAAAGCGAACAAAGTGGCAGCGTTGCCTCAGCTTCAATCTCAATTGGATGAACTTACCACTCGTTACGAGTTATTACTGCAACAACTGCCTGCGCAAAAAGAGCTGGCTACAATGCTCGCTTCAGTGAATGAGCTTGGCATCGACAATAAGCTGACTTTCACCCGAATCGACTGGGGTGAAAAACAATCAGAGCACTTCCTTTATCGTCTTCCTTTAAACATAGAGTTAACGGGCGACTTTCATGACATCGGCCATTTTTCTCAGGCGATAGCGACGCTACCTCGAATCATCACGTTTAAAGATGTGACTTGGCAACGTGTCAGCCAAGAGAGTGAAACCCTGCACTTTCGGGTGCGCGCTAACACCTATCAGTTTAAGCCGGAGGAGACGAAAAATGACAAGTAAGTCTTTGTTGCTGGTACTGATGGGTTCTCTATTGATGGGTTGCCAGGCGAATGATGAATCATTGACGGATTTTATTCGAGGAGTGGAAACACAGGCGCGTCGAGAGGTCGAGAAGCTTAAGCCCGCAGACAAATATGTTGCAGTCACGTACGCACCGGAAGTACAGCGTGCACCCTTTGAATTACCCAAAGAAGCCACTATCGCGACTCAGCCAGTTGCAAGAAAAGATTGTTGGCAACCGCCCTCAAGAAGGCGAACTGGTAAATTAGAAAAATTCCCATTAAGCCAATTACGTTTGAAAGGTGTCATGGGCATGGATAACACGGTTTCTGGCCTTGTTCAGGCTCCCAATGGCACCGTCTATAAAGTTAAGCCGGGTCAATACCTCGGACGCAATAATGGCAAAGTGACCCATGTCAGCCACTCCTACTTGTTGATTAATGAAACGTTGCCCGACGGCTTAGGATGTTGGCAAAAACGTAAAGTTAAGTTGGCTTTGAGATAGCCCCATTTATTTTTGATATTGAGTAATGAAAATGAGACAAGGATTAACACGTACACCAAGGATACTTACTGGGCTCTTCTCCTTATGGTTGTTTGTATTTTTAGCCCCTTTAGCGGCAGCTGAAGAAGTTTCGTCCAATGCCCTAAAAAGTATCGACTTTCGAACTAATAAAGATAAAGACGCCGTGATTGTCGTCGAATTGGCGTCACCGGCCGCGATTGTAGATATCAAGCGTGTACAGGAAGGGTTAAGTATCGATTTGCTTAACACTTCAGTAAAAGACGAGCAATTGTATCTCCTAGACGTGAAAGACTTTTCGACTGTGGTTGAGAGCGTAGAAGTGTTTCGCGACACCTCGACGACGCGCTTGGTTGCGCACATCAATGAAGAATACATGCATGATTACCGTTTAACGGGGCGTTTTTTGGAAATCAAAGTAGCGAAGATCAAACCCAATGAGAAAGCCCCAGATAAAAGCATTTTAGAAAGAGAAGGTAAGCTTATTTCGATTAACTTCCAAGATATTCCTGTGCGAAACGTCTTGCAGCTTATTGCTGATTACAACCAATTCAATTTGGTTGTCTCCGACTCTGTAGAAGGCAACCTCACGCTTCGTCTTGATGGTGTCCCTTGGCAGCAAGTGCTGGATATTATTTTGCAAGTTAAGGGGTTAGATAAGCGTGTTGATGGCAACGTGATTTTAGTTGCTCCGACTGATGAGCTGGACTTGCGTGAGAAGCAGCAGTTAGAAAAACAAAAACTGACGGAAGAAATGGGAGAGCTTTCATCTGAAATCATCAAAGTTAATTTTGCTAAAGCATCAGACATTGCGGAGATGATCAATGGTGAAGGAAATATCAGCATGCTGTCAGAGCGCGGCAGTATGACCATTGATGAGCGAACTAACTCGTTATTGATTAGAGAGTTACCTGAAAACATCGAGGTGATTCGAGAAATTATTGAGTCTTTGGATATTCCAGTTAAACAGGTTCAAATTGAGGCGCGTATTGTGACCATCAATGAAGGTAACATGGACGAGTTAGGGATTCGTTGGGGTTTTACGTCTATTAATGGCAGTAATACAGTGGGTGGTTCTATTGAGAACAACCTCGCCACGATCGGTCTCTATAATGGAGAAGGGGGTGATGACGGTGGTGACGGTGATGGAGTAGGGATCGATGACTTCCTAAATGTAAACTTAGCTGCAACCAGCCCGAATGCGACCAGCATTGCTTTTCAGGTCGCAAAGTTAGGTTCAGACACCTTGTTGGATCTTGAGCTTTCTGCGCTGCAACAAGAGTCTAAAGCTGAGATTATCTCGAGCCCACGTTTGATCACTACCAATAAGAAACCTGCCTATATCGAACAAGGTACAGAGATTCCTTACCTAGAGTCATCATCAAGTGGTGCAACGACGGTGACGTTCAAAAAGGCGGTATTAAGTTTGAAGGTAACCCCGCAAATCACACCGGATAACCGCTTAGTATTGGATTTAAGTGTCACGCAAGATAGACCAGGACAAGTCGTGAAGACAGGCACTGGTGAAGCTGTTGCGATTGATACTCAACGTATCGGGACGCAAGTGTTAGTGAATAACGGTGAAACGGTCGTTCTTGGTGGTATTTTTCAGCACAGCATTACTAACTCGGTGGACAAAGTGCCTTTGTTGGGCGACCTGCCGCTATTAGGTGCTCTTTTTCGTCGAAGTTATGAGAATGTTGGCAAAAGTGAGCTGTTAATTTTCGTCACGCCTAAGGTGGTGATTCAGTAGTTCTGTCTCGGGAAAAACTGATTAAATCAAAAATAAAGTTGCAATAGTGGCACCATGCTTGGATAATTTCGGGTCTTATCACGAATTATCTGTGAGGAACTGGTGCCACAAGCCTTGTAGAACAGCAGTTTAGCTGTGTTTTCTTGTGGCGATCTTATTGAATCAATGTTGTAAATTACTGCTAAACATGGCTGAGAAACGTAATATTTTCCTTGTTGGCCCAATGGGCGCCGGCAAAAGTACAATTGGTAGACATCTAGCACAGCAACTGCATATGGAGTTTGTTGACTCCGATACAGTGATCGAAGAACGCACTGGTGCAGACATCTCTTGGGTTTTTGATGTAGAAGGTGAAGAAGGCTTCCGCAAGCGTGAAGAAGCGGTACTTGAAGACCTAACACAAGAGCAAGGCATCGTGCTTGCGACTGGCGGTGGCTCTGTTAAGAGCAAAGAAAACCGCAATCGTCTTTCGGCACGTGGTGTTGTTGTTTACTTAGAAACGACGATTGAAAAGCAACTTGCGCGTACAAACCGCGACAAGAAGCGTCCTTTACTTCAAACGGATAACCCTCGCGAAGTACTGGAGCAATTAGCTGAAGAACGTAATCCTTTATATGAAGAAGTAGCGGATTACACTGTTCGCACTGACGATCAAAGTGCAAAAGTGGTAGCCAACCAGATCGTAAAAATGCTAGAAGAGAGATAAGTCTTTATCTTTTTTTTAATTGGAGCAAACCGATGGAACGGATTACGGTCAACCTAGCTGAGCGTAGCTACCCAATCTCTATTGGCGCCGGGTTATTTGAGGACCCGGCGTACCTCTCTCAAGTTCTCTCAAACAAAAATGCAAAACAAAAAGTTGTTGTGATCAGTAATGTCACAGTGGCGCCTTTGTATGCAGACAAAATTTTAAAGCAACTCGAGCAGCTCGGTTGTAGTGCATCCTTGTTAGAATTGCCTGACGGTGAACAGTACAAAAACTTGGATGTATTTAATCAAGTAATGAACTTCTTACTGGAAGGGAGTTATGCTCGTGATGTTGTGATCATCGCGTTAGGTGGTGGTGTTATTGGCGACCTTGTGGGTTTTGCGTCTGCCTGTTACCAGCGTGGGGTCGACTTTATTCAAATACCGACCACATTACTATCCCAAGTGGACTCTTCGGTTGGTGGAAAAACCGCGGTTAACCATCCGTTGGGTAAGAACATGATAGGTGCGTTTTACCAACCTAAAGCCGTGATCATTGATACGAACTGCCTGTCGACGTTGCCTGAACGTGAGTTCGCTGCGGGTATCGCCGAAGTCATTAAGTACGGCATTATTTACGATGCAGATTTTTTTGTATGGTTAGAAGACAATCTTGAGCGCTTGTATGCGTTGGATGAAGAAGCACTAACTTATGCGATCGCACGTTGCTGTGAAATAAAAGCGGAAGTGGTGGCTCAGGATGAGAAAGAATCGGGCATCCGTGCTTTGCTTAACTTAGGTCACACCTTTGGTCATGCGATTGAAGCGGAACTTGGCTATGGCAATTGGCTGCATGGTGAAGCGGTATCTTCCGGCACTGTTATGGCGGCCAAAACGTCGCATCTACGCGGTCTGATCTCGGAAGAGCAATTTGAGCGTATTGTTGCGATTTTGCGTCGTGCAAAACTGCCTGTGCATACTCCAGACAGTATGAATTTCGATGACTTCATCAAGCACATGATGCGAGATAAGAAAGTCCTCTCTGGTCAATTACGATTGGTTTTGCCTACAGGCATTGGCACTGCCGAGGTAATTGCTGATACGACGCAAGACGTACTCAAACAGGCGATAGACTTCGGTCGCGATATTTAACCTTGTAATGGCGCCTTTGGGCGTCATTCTTGTAGTGTATTAAGGTTATTAGATGAGTGTTGCTCACGTACTGGAATTAGATTCTCAAATCGAGTTGCTTGATAGATTAGGTCTACTGACTAACTTTGGTTCCAATCTCATTGCGATTAATGGTCATGATGGGTACGGGAAATCTTGGCTAGCGCAGCGATACCTTGAAGTGGGTGCCAGTAACAAGAATCAATGTTTGTTACTTTGTCATTCTAATCAAGACGATGTGCAGCATCGCGTCCTTATTTTGAGTCAACTGGTTTCAGACGCATTGTTTAATCAGCAAGAGCCTTTACTTGATAGCCTTGAAAGGCTTTTAGGTGATGAGCCGTGTGACATTGCAATTGTTGTAGATGATGCGCATTTATTGAGTGAGACACTTATCTCTGAGCTTTGGATGCTGGTCTTAGAGGCGCACCATAAGCCAAATTGGACCATCAATATCCTACTGTTTACACAGTCTGGACGTTTAGAAGGTTTGCTAGCACGTCTCAGTTATGGACAAGAGATAAAGCCTGTTGAGCTTGATATTGATATGTTGTCCGAAGTGGAAGCTCGTCGTTTCTTTGAGTCACTTGTTGCGCGCTACGTCGATGATGAGTCTGAGAAACGGGTTAGAGATGCATTTAAAAAAGTCGACCCAGTACCGGGTGACATCATGGCGTTAGGAGAGATGAAAGTGGAAAAAAGGATCATTATCCGCTCGATTGTCGGTTCACCCCTGAATATTGCGTTGGTGGTATTAGTATTACTGTTGCTTGCTGCTGGTGGCTATTGGTGGATGCTTAGTCAACCAAGCCCTGATGATAAAGCGCAGCAAATTGCTGGCAGTTTAGAGCAAACGGCTATTCCAACTTTTGAAGAGTCAGGAATCAGTGCAGCGCAGTCTTCACTGCAACCTGTAACCGATGGTTCTAGCAGTCCTGATAAGTCTGGTGCGGTTGATGATTCTGATTCATTACCGCCAGCAGTGACAGAAGAAGTAGCGAGCGTAGGCAGTGATGACAATCAACAAAGAGTGGTGATTGAGTCGAATGTGGTCGATGCATTGCTTGAAGGTAAAACTGATTCAGCAGACACAAAAGCGATTGATGACGTCGTAGGTATTGAGAAGACAGAAACCGCCGATGAAACTAGCTCTCCTTTGATTAAAGTCGTAAAACCGAATCAAGATATGGCGCAAGCACCTGCTCAGTCAGAAGAGGGTGACGTAAACCAACCTGTTGTGAAGTTTTCATTTGCCCGTGAAGAACTAAAAGCGCTATCGCCAAGAGCTTATACTTTACAACTCGCAGCTATGACCTCAATGGAAGATGTACAATCCTTTCTCAATGAGCATCAACTGAATAATCAAGTGCGAATTTATCCTACCGTTCGTAATGACACCGAGTGGTATATCATCACATATCAAGATTATCCGACAATTCAAATGGCTCGTGATGCCGTCGCAAGCTTGCCAGATTCGGTTAAGTCGGTGAGTCCTTGGGCAAAATCACTCCGTCAGGTTCACCGTGAAATTGAACGAGTGAAATAAACCTGAGCTTCCCTGAAAAATATGTTACATTCCGCAGCCTTAATTTTTGGTCGATAGATAGAGCAGTAGATGAAAAAGCAACGAGCCTTTCTTAAATGGGCAGGAGGAAAATACGGACTTGTTGAAGACATCCAACGTCATTTGCCGCCGGCTCGAAAGCTAGTTGAACCTTTTGTTGGTGCGGGCTCAGTGTTTCTGAATACCGATTATGACCATTATCTACTTGCAGATATCAATCCAGATTTGATCAATCTGTACAACCTGCTGAAAGAACGCCCTGAAGAGTATATCTCTGAAGCGAAGCGTTGGTTTGTCGCTGAGAACAACCGCAAAGAAGCCTACCTACACATTCGCGCTGAGTTTAATAAAACCGATGACGTGATGTACCGCTCTTTAGCGTTTTTGTACATGAACCGCTTTGGTTTTAATGGCCTATGCCGTTACAACAAAAAAGGTGGCTTCAATGTACCGTTTGGCTCTTACAAAAAGCCGTATTTCCCTGAGGCGGAACTGGAGTTTTTTGCAGAAAAAGCCAAAAAAGCTACGTTTGTTTGTGAAGGTTATCCTGAAACATTTCGTCGTGCGCGCAAAGGGAGCGTCGTGTATTGCGATCCACCTTATGCGCCGCTTTCAAATACGGCAAATTTCACCTCATACGCAGGTAATGGTTTCACGTTGGACGACCAAGCTGCATTAGCCGACATTGCTGAAAGAACAGCGACTGAACGTGGCATTCCTGTGTTGATTTCTAATCACGACACTACCTTGACACGTCGGTTGTATCACGGCGCGGATCTTAATGTGGTAAAAGTAAAGCGTACCATTAGCCGTAATGGTAACGGTCGTAATAAAGTTGATGAGCTACTTGCGCTTTTTCATGCCCCAGACATGGATAAATCAAGCTCTTAATTCTCACACTATTATATCTAAATAGTGGATCTCCCCACTGGCTTCGGTAGAATTGCGCGCAGATTGTTTGCTCATTACTACTGAGGTCAGGTATGAAAGATTTTCTTATTGCTCCATCCATTTTATCGGCAGATTTTGCTCGTCTCGGTGAAGATGTAGAAAAAGTACTCGCAGCGGGTGCGGATGTGGTGCATTTCGACGTTATGGATAACCACTATGTACCAAACCTGACTTTTGGTGCGCCTGTGTGTAAAGCACTACGCGATTATGGCATCACAGCGCCAATCGATGTTCACCTAATGGTGAAACCCGTTGACCGTATTATTCCTGATTTCGCAAAAGCGGGTGCGTCGATGATTACGTTCCATGTAGAAGCTTCTGATCATGTAGACCGTACACTGCAGTTAATTAAAGAGCACGGCTGTCAGGCTGGTGTGGTACTAAACCCAGCAACGCCACTTGCAAGTCTTGAATTTATTATGGATAAAGTCGACATGATTCTACTGATGTCGGTAAACCCTGGTTTTGGTGGTCAATCATTCATTCCTCATACACTAGATAAACTGCGTGCCGTTCGTAAGATGATTGACGAGTCTGGTCGTGATATCCGCTTAGAAATCGATGGCGGTGTGAAGGTTGACAACATTCGTGAAATTGCAGAAGCGGGCGCAGACATGTTTGTTGCAGGCTCGGCGATTTTCGGTGAGCCAGATTACAAACAAGTGATCGATCAAATGCGCGCTGAACTGGCTGAAGTTAAATAAGCACCGATAAGCCAGCGCAATAACACGCTGATTTTAAAGGCTGCCAGCTTGTTGGCAGCCTTTGTGTTTTCTAGTATTAGAAGAAATTAAATATCCACTGCGCTGAGCAAATAATCACTTGCCTATTTTACGCCCTTTCTGTACTATTCGTGCTCCTTAAACTCAGTCAATTATCTTTAGTTCCTTGCTTCCTCTGGACGACTGAGCCATTTGTGGAAGCTGAATAATCCGTAAGGAGCAACCAATGCGTCATTACGAAATCGTATTCATGGTGCACCCAGATCAAAGCGAGCAAGTTGCTGGCATGATCGAGCGTTACACTGGTTCAATCACTGAAGCTGGCGGTAAAATCCACCGTCTAGAAGACTGGGGCCGTCGTCAACTGGCTTACCCAATCAACAAGCTTCACAAAGCTCACTACGTTCTTATGAACGTTGAAGCTGACCAAGCTGTAATTGATGAGCTAGAAACTGCTTTCCGTTTCAACGATGCAGTTCTACGTAACATGATCATGCGTACTAAAGCAGCGATCACTGAGCAATCTATCATGCTTAAGCAAAAAGAAGAGCGTGCTCCACGTCGTGAAGAGCGTTCTGAAGCTAAGCCTGAAGCTAAGTCAGAAGCTGCTGAGTAAGTTTTCTTATGGCCAATCGAATGGAGCTGAGCGGCACCATTGCCAAACCGCCCATTCGTAGTAAAAGCCCTGGTGGCATTGAACACTGTCGGTTTTGGCTGGAGCATCGCTCTACTATTATCGAAGCTGACTTACCTCGACAAGTTTATTGTCGTATGCCGGTAGTCGTCAGCGGGCTTGGGTCACAAGCACTAACTCAGAATTTAGTTCAAGGCAGTAACATTAAGGTAAGTGGTTTTGTCACTTATCAAACCGGCCGAAATGGCGTGGGAAAATTAGTGTTACACGCCGACAACATTACTCAAATTTAAGATCAGGAGATAGCCCATGGCTCGTTTCTTCCGTCGTCGTAAATTCTGCCGTTTCACTGCAGAAGGCGTACAAGAGATTGATTACAAAGACGTAGCAACTCTTAAAAACTACATCACTGAAGCTGGTAAAATCGTACCTAGCCGTATCACTGGTACAAGCGCTAAGTACCAGCGTCAACTAGCACGTGCTATCAAGCGTTCACGCTACCTAGCTCTACTACCGTACACTGACAAGCATCAGTAATCGGTTCATTTTATTAAGAAAGAGGATTAAGCAATGCAAGTTATTCTACTTGATAAAATTGGTAACCTAGGTGGTCTTGGCGATACTGCAAACGTTAAATCTGGCTACGCTCGTAACTTCCTTATCCCACAAGGTAAAGCAGTTATGGCAACTAAAGCTAACGTTGAAATGTTTGAAGCTCGTCGTGCTGAACTAGAAGCTAAAGTTGCTGAGCAACTAGCTGCTGCAGAAGCTCGCGCAGAGAAAGTTAACGCTCTAGAAGCTGTAGTTATCGCTTCTAAAGCTGGTGACGAAGGCAAACTATTCGGTTCTATCGGTACTCGTGACATCGCTGACGCTATCACAGCTGCAGGCGTTGAAGTTGCTAAGAGCGAAGTTCGCCTTCCTGAAGGTGCTCTACGTACAACTGGTGAGTTCGAGATCAGCGTTCAACTTCACTCTGAAGTTTTCGCAACTGTGAACCTACAAGTTGTTGCTGCTGAGTAATTCAGTATCAAGACGAAATACTAAAAAGCACCTCCTTGGAGGTGCTTTTTTTATTTCTAAAACTGAGAGAAAAAGGGTTAAAAAGCGAAAAGTAAATTAACGGAAAATACGCTGTCTGCTTTGCTTAAGCCTTCAGGCACTTTATCGTGATACTGACGAGAGTGCGCCAGTTTCAGTGCAATATCTTCAGTAATATCATTGGTTACACTGAGTTCACTATCAGTACGTGTGTTACTTCTACCTGTTACCAACGTAATATCAGCTGCGAAACTTAAATTATCCAACGCATGCCAAGTTGTGTTGATATTTCCTCGAAAAATGCCTTCTCTAACGATATCGGGAAAGACAATATCGTCATCATCTATTTCGTCTAAGTTTGGCTCTTGATAGCGAAAACCAGGGCCTACCTCTACCTCTAAAATGAAGTTCTCAGTGTAGGAGAACTGGTAACCCAAACCACCTGACAACGTATAGTCTTTAAAATAAGCACTGTAGCGAGAATCCACCCCTTTAAAGCTGCCATACAAATATGTCTTAGGGCCCAACTTGTAGTCACTCTGTAGGGAGTAGGTGGATGAGCGTTTGTCTTCTTCACCGTCTTTGTACAAGTTGTAGTACTTCCATTCACCATTAGAACGGTGTCGACCTGACGTATATTCAGCACTCAAACGAGCATTCAGGGAACGAGAGTCCGTGTTACCTGTGTGAGCTTGATAGCCGAACTCCACCTCGGTTTTTAGTGGGTCGGGTACATCAATATTTTGCTCTGGCTGTACTGATTCGTCAGCATACGATGCACTAGCGCACAGTAGGCTAAAGCTAAGTAACCAGTATCGGGACACATCAACCTCGAACGTAATCAAAAAGGAGGGGCATGATACTGATACAGATATTTGGTTGGGTCAATGGTAGGTTAATTTTTATTAGAGCTAGACGGAAGAACCAGGCTATTACCCGGGTGGTTCACATGATGATTTCTTAACAAGTAATTGTCGCTTCGGGGAAGCATCTCAGTTAGGTTAAGGTTATAATCGTGGGTCAATAGTAGTTATCGAGCAAAGTCATGGCGGAAAACAGAAATCGCAAACCTTCAGACAGTCAGGTCGACGCAATCAAAGTGCCACCTCACTCACTAGAAGCCGAGCAATCAGTAATTGGTGGTCTTTTACTGGATAATGAACGTTGGGACACCGTTGCCGAACGTGTTGTGAGCAGTGATTTCTATAGTCGTCCACACCGCCTGATTTTTGAAGGTGTAAAAACCATTCTTGAAGCGGGTAAACCTCTCGATCTTATTACTTTATCGGAATATCTAGAGCGTCACGAGTTGTTAGAAGATGTAGGCGGTTTTGCTTACCTCGCTGACTTGGCGAAGAATACGCCAAGTGCAGCTAACATCAATGCGTATGCTGATATTGTCGCTGAGCGTGCGATTGTTCGTGGCCTTATTGGTGTCGCGAATGAAATTGCGGACGCGGGCTATGACCCTCAAGGTCGCAGTTCTGAAGATTTAATAGACATGGCGGAGAGTAAAGTTTTTGCTATCGCCGAGTCTCGAACTAGTGAAAATGAAGGACCACAAAACGTCGACAACATCCTCGAAAAGACGTTAGAACGTATCGAGTTGTTGTATAAAACGCCACAAGATGGTGTTACCGGGGTCGATACCGGTTTCACCGATCTCAATAAGAAAACCGCAGGTTTGCAAGGCTCTGATTTGGTGATTGTCGCAGCACGTCCATCGATGGGTAAAACGACCTTTGCGATGAACTTGTGTGAAAATGCGGCCATGCAACAAGAAAAGCCCGTACTTATTTTCTCGTTAGAGATGCCAGCTGAACAGTTGATGATGCGTATGTTGGCCTCTTTGTCTCGTGTTGACCAAACCAAGATCCGTACGGGTCAGCTAGATGACGAAGATTGGGCGCGTATTTCTTCTACTATGGGTATCCTGATGCAGAAGAAAAATATGTACATTGATGATAGCTCTGGCCTAACTCCGACCGAAGTGCGTTCGCGCGCTCGCCGTATTGCTCGTGAACATGGCGGTCTATCGATGATCATGGTCGACTACCTTCAGTTGATGCGCGTGCCTTCGTTAACCGACAACCGTACTCTTGAGATTGCTGAGATCTCTCGCTCTCTTAAGGCGCTGGCAAAAGAGCTAAATGTGCCTGTTGTGGCACTGTCGCAGCTAAACCGTTCCCTAGAGCAACGTGCGGATAAACGACCAGTAAACTCGGACTTGCGTGAATCCGGTTCCATCGAGCAGGATGCCGACTTGATCATGTTCATCTACCGTGATGAGGTTTATCACCCAGATAGTCCGTACAAAGGTACGGCCGAAATCATTATTGGTAAACAGCGTAACGGTCCTATCGGCTCTGTTCGCCTCACTTTCCAAGGTCAACATTCGCGTTTCGACAACTACGCGGGTCCTGCATTCGATATTGATGATGAGTAATCCCATGAGCTATATGAAAGCGGCCAAGGCGTGCATTGATTTGTCTGCGTTGCAGCACAACTTACAGCGCGTAAAAGCTCAAGCGCCACAAAGTAAAGTGATGGCTGTCGTCAAGGCCAATGGTTATGGTCACGGATTACGTCATGTCGCAAAACATGCTAACCATGCGGATGCGTTTGGTGTGGCTCGTATTGAAGAAGCATTGCAACTGCGCGCTTGTGGAGTAGTAAAGCCGATTCTATTGCTAGAAGGTTTTTACTCTCCTGGTGACTTACCTGTTCTTGTGACGAACAACATCCAAACCGTGGTGCACTGTGAAGAGCAGCTTATCGCCTTGGAGCAAGCAGACCTTGAAACTCCGGTTGTCGTGTGGCTGAAGATTGACAGTGGCATGCACCGCCTTGGGGTTCGTCCTGAACAATATGACGAGTTTGTAACGCGGCTGAAGGAGTGTCCAAATGTAGCGAAACCGTTGCGTTACATGAGCCACTTTGGCTGTGCAGATGAGCTGGATAGCGATATTACCCCACAACAGATTGAGCTGTTTAAATCGTTGACTTCTGGTTGCCAAGGGGAACGTTCACTGGCGGCATCTGCGGGGTTATTGGCATGGCCTCAAAGCCATTTAGATTGGGTTCGTCCGGGTATTATCATGTATGGTGTGTCGCCATTCGATGACAAAACGGCGCAAGATCTTGGGTATCAGCCTGTCATGACACTTAAATCCCACCTTATTGCGGTACGTGAAGTGAAGAAGGGCGAAAGTGTTGGCTATGGTGGTATTTGGACCAGTGAGCGAGATACAAAAGTTGGGGTCATCGCTGTAGGGTATGGCGACGGTTACCCAAGAAGTGCTCCAAACGGTACGCCGGTGTGGGTTAATGGCCGTAAAGTACCTATTGCAGGTCGAGTTTCCATGGATATGCTGACGGTCGATTTGGGACCAGACGCAACGGATAAAGTCAGCGACGAAGCGATTCTTTGGGGGAAAGAGCTCCCAGTAGAAGAAGTGGCGGGTCACATTGGTACGATTGCGTATGAACTCGTGACTAAGCTAACGCCTCGCGTCGAGATGGAATACTCCAAATAAACAACGAAAGGCTAACCCAAGGTTAGCCTTTGTTTTATCTACTCACCGTTAATCGTAGCAATAACGCGGCGGCCGCCACCAAAGTCTCGATGCTCACCCGCGCACTAAATACGTGTGACTCTTTTATTGACATATTGTAACCCTTTTAAAATTTGAGGATATAACTATTCATCTATGTCAATAGAAAGCACCGGATTTTGTTACAACTATTGACATGTTATGTCAATGCTTTAAATTTTTAACCACAGATAAATTGGAAACTGACTCTAAGCATATAGCCCTTCGAGTTGAGGTAGCCTAAGAAAATAGGATGGATTCGACTGACTAAACCCCCCGTTTCTATTTTGTCTTTGTGTCACATTGATCAGAATGCAGCAGTTCTCTGCACGTGTAATGCCTACATAATGTAAGTTTATATCTTGCCTTAAGCTAGGATAAATTGGATTATCCCAATCATTATTTTCAACCTGTTGGAATGGAAGTGACCATTCTTCTAGATCAAAATGAAATACAACTTTGAATTCCAGCCCTTTAGACTTATGTAAAGTCATAACTTGAATTTCACTGTCATTCAATGGGGTAAACTGCTTTATGAGTTCTTGTTTCTGAAGAATTTCTCGTACAGCATTATCTGACGTCTCAGTATCATCAATTCCTACTAGAGAAGCTAGCTCATGAAATTTTATAACAAGTTTCTCAACCTGGTCTATTTCACGAATCGCTTTGACCGCTCTCCTAATCGAATATAAGTTTTTATCTTCTGTGATAAATAGATCAAATTGATTATCAATGAGCTCTTGAATGTTAGGTATTGCGCCATATTTAAATGCTAATAGGTGCGAGTAAAAATCTGAGCAATCAGAGCCTATTTCATCAAGAGGGTTATCTGAATAGATTCTGTAATCGATATTTAAACCATGTGTTAATAAGCGGAGAGATCTTTCCTGTTTTGCAAGAATTGCAATATCAGATGGCTTAGTTATTCCCCACTCATTTTTAGAAATCCAATCTGAGATCCAACCGGTTATTTCTTGAGCTGCATTTGTAAGATTTCCAGTAATGGTTCTTCTGAATATGTACATTTGCTCGCATTGGACTAACTGAAAATTAGGGTTGAGTAGTCTAGATGCGTAGTTAACAATAGAAGGGTGACATCTATGATTAATGTTAATTTCATAATGTTCAAAATTGTTTTTATCATATACTAGGCTATTTAACAGGTCAGGGTTACCGCCTCGAAACTCATATACTGACTGTGATGTATCGCCAACAGCAGTAGCCGTGAGTCCAAGTTCAAATAACTTCATGAATAGCTGATGTTGTGCTTCTGAGGAGTCTTGATACTCATCGATAAAAACATGAGAGTACTTAGCTTTTATGTAGCGTTGCGCTGCTATTGATTGATTTAAAACGTGTAGTGCAAGAGCTGAAAATGAGTTCATCCAAAGAAAACCAGATTCATAAAGGCGTTTGAAACCATCATCATTTAATATGTTATCTACTGTTGGGGACCGATATTGTTTATTCAGAAATAGCGAGTAAGGCTCTTGAAGGCGCTTAATGACTTTACATTCCAGAGGTTGTCCTCCCCATAGTCTAGAAACAAAAGGTAGGATTAGTTCCTTTAAGCAGAAACTATCAATAGTTCCAAAAAAGCTTTGTTTCATGTCATATGCATTATGTTTGCACCGTTGCTTTAATTCTTGGCTTGCCTTCTTGGTAAATGTAATCGCAATTACGCCTTTGTGGTCTGGTAAGCAAGGAGTAACCTTCCGAATTTTTTCCGTCATAACAGTAGTTTTGCCACTACCAGGACATGCAGTAATGACCATGCTACCATCAAAATCGATAGCAACTTGCTGTTGTGGTGTAGGTTGAAAGCCGCTCATGATACTGCCTTACTTATCGCTAACAGTTTATGTAATGGCTTTGCTAAGTCCCCTGAATTCAATAAGCTTAAGCTTGTCTTAAGATTTCTTAAGAGTTCTCGCATACGAAGTGCTTTTTTCTTTTGAAGGTACTCAATAGCTTTTGAGTTCTCAGTCAGTTCTAAAGCAGCGAGCACTTTCTGAGATAGTTCATTTATTAAATCTGTTTCTAAATCTACCTTGGATAAAAATATTCCTTGGTCAGCTGTATGTGATGAAACTAAATGCCAATATCCGTAATCTACGGAATCTTGAGGTGATAGAGAGATATAACTGTTAGCATATTTTAAAGAGCCAGCTAATTCTAAACATCTATTGATGCCTGCATACTGCCACTCATTTTTACGAGGGACCTTGGAGATATCATTGTCAGTACGCATTACCCAAGGGATTTCTAAAGCATTCAAAATGCTAGCGTATACTTTAAAAGAAATACCATCAACGGAGAGAATTGAGAGATTTTCATAATCAAGTTCAATATTTAACTGTTCTGCTAGTTCATTGTAGAAAAGGATCTCTGATGGACCTTCAACTAGGAATACACCGTTAGAGAAAAAGGCTTCAGCAGGCAAGATGCTCATGCGGTAGCTCATATCTTCCCAGCCTTCAGCAATACAATTAGAGCAACCATTGCTGGCAGCAACGGTTGCTCCATTTTTACTGAATAGTCTAATGATTGAGTCAGGCTTGAAGTTAACCGCTATTTGAGGAGAGTGAGATGAAATAATAGTTTGACCAGGTAATTCATCCATCAGATAGCTAGCAAGCTTTCTTTGTTGGTGTGGGTGCAAATGGGCCTCTGGCTCTTCAATGACGTAAAATACGACCTCATGATCCGTGTCGTGCTCGATAATACTTTTCGCTTTCCAAAGGCCAGAAGAATTTGGTTGTTCCTACCATCTCCACCAAGCATCACACTTGAACCATTAGTTATTGCGCCAAGTTGAAGTTTGTCGATGAAGTCATTGACTTCAATTGCACCAGTATCGAGTTGAACTTCATAGTTTGAATGGTGGTGAGCTAGTTTTTTCAGCTCTTTGTTTACATCATTAGTTGCTGATTTAACGTATTTTAATTGTGAAATTTTAGTATTCAGTGCAGATAGGTCATTACTGATATTGGCAAGTAATGCTTCATCATTTTTTGCATCATTTTCATTTAATAATTGCTGGGCAATTCGAAGCAGTTGCTTTTTTTCCTTACTGATAAAGCGTTCTAGATCTCGTTGTGACTGAATATACTTGAGATTTACATACTTGAGGTAGAACCTGCTTGATACCTCTTGTAGTTCTTCTAGAGAATGCCCGACGAAAATCTTATAACTTAAGTCGGCTCTTTGAGCTACATACTTTAGGATTGTTGTACCTTCATCACTAACATTTCCCTTTAATATAGATAAGACAGCATCTTCAGTTATCTGACTTAATGTAATCATTATCTCTGCCTGTTCAGCAATACCTTCATTTCCTATATGAAAGTCTAGCTCGGATGGTTCGATATCTACTTCTGATAAGCTCTTGTCAAGCATAACCCGCAGAGCATGAAGCATGTTGCTCTTGCCTACATCATTAGAGCCAAGAACTAGTGTGCTCTTGTTGAAATTAATCAGTGCGTTACTAAAGTTTCTAAAGCCTTTTAAATAAAGAGACGTTATTTCCAATTTCAATTCCTATATTTTAATTATTGTCTATACAACTTTTATAAAACCCAGCTCAAATTTAGGAAGTAGGTAGAGTAGAGATGTCTGAGAAGGTGGCCAATGGTACTGTAACTCGTTCAATGAGGTTATGCATATTATCAAAAGCCAAATCAGTCACGCTGCATTTAACATATTTACGTAGGATGAACTCGATGGATTGTTGTTGCAAGCTTGATTCATATCTAGTGGTGGATCCGTTTGGTAGATGCTTAGTCGCTTTCCCTCCTTTTTGAGACTAGGAGCTGGATGATCATGTTATTGAGCGACTTTCACATGTGAAAGTCGGAGGGGGCTCATACCTAATGGCGATAAAGTCAGATAAGGTCCAATAAATTTGCTTAATTTAAGCCTTAAAATGTGAGCAACTGGTTTGTAGGCATGATAGTGATGGTATCTCGTCGATTGACTTTCACATGTGAAAGTCAGGTTGGTTCTCATATCAGAGGACGATAAATTAGATCGTTTTTCAAACAAAAATAACCTTTCTATGTATATGGAACTGTTAATTTTTTGTCCAAAAGTTTGGACAACTAATTGTGAAATAAGAGAATGAAATGAGAAGTACATTAAGTGTCAAAGCACTCAAATACGATAAGAGCCACTAGAAGTGGCTCGATAAAGATCAACCTTCAATGCTCGATGAGTTAAAAATAATAGTTCAACTTTCGTTCATACATCTACGAGTGGAGTCGCAACCACGTTTCTCATAACAAGCTCTGGGAGTATATTTTTGACATATCCAAAGAATGGATTATTTGTTATTAATCAATTGTTTATGGTTAATTTTTAAAGTGCGTGTGTACTATTTCTGGTATGTTCATTTCACAGTATTTCTAAAGTCTCAGTAGTATGTACAGCTTTTACGATTAAATCACTCTTAAAGCTGCCATTACCTTTCACGTTGTGAACGCTTCTGTCTCTAGTTTTCTGACAAAGGAAGGTGTAGGGGGGAGCTTCGCTATCATGTGCAGAAAAATGCTAATTTGATCGTGGTGAAACAGCTAGGTCACAGGAGTGAGACTGACCTTGACCTAAAGTAACAGTAAGAGCAATTTGAGATTTAAAAAGAACATGAACATCATATGCAATAGCTTAATCTTTAAATGATTTTTATGAGCATCATTGCACTATTTGACGAATAAATCATGTAGCATCAAAGGCCTATATCCCACCTCTTTCATTTTGGAATGAAGTTGACGCCTGATTTGTTTGAGCGGGGGTAAACAGAGTAAGAGTGTCAGATTTAGTTAATAGTATGAATTACCCCCATAGCGGATTCGATAATAAAAAGTCAGCTATGGGTATTTTGAGGGACTGAAATGATCCTAACCGACAACGAAACAAAGATTGATCTTCTTAACAATGAAGCTATTGCTAGTACGATTATAGAATTACTGCGTTCTCGCCCTAACCATCCTATCACAATTGGTGTACATGGAGACTGGGGTGCTGGTAAATCTAGTGTGTTAGAGATGATTGAGTCAGGGTTGGATAGTGAGAATGAAGTGTTATGTCTCAAATTCAATGGTTGGAGATTCCAGGGTTTTGAAGATGCCAAGATCGCATTAATTGAAGGCATTGTGTCGGGGTTAATAGAGAAACGCCCTGCATTAACGAAAGCCGCTACCACTGTTAAAGATGTATTCCATCGTATTGATTGGTTAAAACTGGCAAAACGTGCTGGAGGGCTGGTAGTCACTGCATCCACAGGAATTCCGACGATTGATCAAGTCCAGACTTTGGTTGGTTCGCTTCAGTCAATAGTCAACAACCCTAGCGAGCTTGCTACAAAGGAAAACCTTTTAGCTGCCATTGAAGACGCGAAAGGCATCTTGAAGCCAGGTGAAGCAAAGAACGTTCCTGAAGAAGTAGAAGCGTTCCGAAAAGCTTTTGATGACTTACTTAAGGAAGCTGGTGTTAAGCAGCTTATCGTTCTTGTTGATGATCTTGACCGCTGTTTACCCGATACAGCGATTGAGACCCTTGAAGCTATTCGATTATTTGTTTTCACAGCTCGGACTGCGTTTGTTGTCGCAGCAGATGAAGCGATGATCGAATACTCAGTACGAAAACACTTTCCCGAGTTACCAGATAGTACAGGTCCTAGAGATTACGCACGTAATTACTTGGAGAAACTCATACAAGTGCCGTTCCGTATCCCAGCGCTTGGAGAAACAGAAACGCGTATCTATGTAACATTACTGTTGGCAGGAATAGACCTCGGAGAAAATAATCCCGATTATTCAAAACTTATAGATGCCGCTAGAGAACAACTAAAGCGACCATGGATGAGTGGAGGGCTGGATGCGGCGATATTCCGAAAAGCATTAGGCAGCAGCGCGGAGAAAGCAAACAATGCTCTTGTATTAAGTGATCAAATTGGCCCTATCCTAGCCAGTGGAACGAAAGGGAATCCACGACAAATAAAACGTTTTCTCAATACGTTGTTATTACGTGAGCGTACAGCAATTGCTCGAGGTTTTGGTGAAGACATTAAACTTCCCATTCTTGCAAAATTAATGCTTGCTGAACGATTTATCCCAAAGCTTTTTGAGCAAATTGCTTATGTCGCTGCGACTCACCCCAAAGGCCAATGTGCAGATCTAGAGAGACTTGAAGAAGATTTAAAAACCGTGGTTCCAAGTGAGGATCACTGCATTGATGATGACGCTAAGATAGAACATTTAGAAATATCTCCCCGCATAGAAACTCCTGTACTAGCAGAATGGAAAGCGACTGAAGTGGTGCGCGATTGGGCTCTTTTAACACCATACCTCACGGGTATTGACTTACGACCGTACCTTTTCGTAACCAAAGATAAGAAGGACTTTTTTGGGCCGGTATCAGTTTTAGGTCATTTATCTGCTGTAGTAGATAAGCTGTTTGGTGGAAAAATGGTTGTACAGGGCCTTGAAGCCGAGTTAAAGCAACTCGCTCAACCAGAAGCAGATAAAGTATTTGAAGCTGTGCGTAGCAAAATAGTTAGCGCTGGAGATTTCAGTACAAAGCCAGAGGGCATAGATGGTCTTGTTGTTTTAGTAAAAGCGCAGCCTAGCTTGCAAGGCGCGCTGTTAGATTTCTTGACATCCTTACCTAAGGATAAATGCGGACCTTGGGTTGTGGGTGGATGGCAAAGTGCAATTAAAGACCAAGAGCCAAAAACACGTTTTACAGCTTTGTTGGAAACATGGAGCAAAGTGACAAATAATCCATTTTTGAAAGCTGCGGCAAAACAAGTACGCGATCAATCTAAAGGAGGACGTTGATGGGAACTTCAACAGCATATGGTGGCCCAGGAGGTGATACTCCGCTAATTCCGTCTTGGCTTGGTGATCGCCCCGAAACTGGACCTGATTCTGGCCAAAACGGAGCCCCTTCTTCTCAAGACGGTTCTGTCCCACCTCTAGGCAAGCCTCCAATACCAATGCCTGCGGATTCCAGTAGATTTACCGGAGCTCGTGGTAACTTTACTCGGTTTGCTAGATCTGGGGGGAGTGATAGAGCGAGTCTAGGTCGAGCAATTTCGAGCTATGTTTCAACCTCCACAGGAGGGGCGCGTCAAGCAGCCCAGCGTATGGGGGCGTCACGAGGGGCTGGAGCGCGGCTACTAGGATTTCTTTCTGATGCCAATGCGAGAGGAATGCAGGCAGCTTTACGAGAGTTCAATCTGGACGCTATGGCTGGGCGTCCAATATCAGAAGTATTTGTTGCTTTAGCGGATCATATTTGTCCTGGAGCTGGTACTGTTGATGAAGGAATAGCAAGAGAGGCTTATATAGAGACAATTATTGATCTTGCTGGTGAAGGGCTCGCGAACCTAGATTCTTTTACTCTCGAACAAATGGATACCGTGTTTGAGCTGTATGCCACACATGCGATTGAAGCAAGAATTTGCAATGACATAGGCACTAAAGTCGTGACTATGCCCGCCAATGCCCAAGTTGCACGTCAGGTTGAAAAACAATTACAAGACTTCATTCGCGGAGCTGTAAGTGACGCTCTTACTAGGGCTCGCGAGAGTAGGCCGAGCATAACTAATGACCAAGTTCTCTCTTTTGTAGACTCGGTATATGAATCGGCTTTTTCTATTTTGAAGTCTTTAGGTGATGCGGAGGCTGATCAATGAAGCGACAACTGTTGGTAGGGTGTTTTGGAACAGATGAGCAATCTGATGTTCCGGTGGGGAGTGATGAGCAGAGAACTGTTTTGCAACTTGTCTCTGGAAACAATAAGTTAGATCACGGTATTGGGTATGCCCTATCCAGCTTAAATAAACTAGGAGTTTATCCTTCTGAAATGGGCTTGGATTTACTAGTTTTGGCTGCGATGGTTCATGCCGCGGATACTCGAATTTCCAGAGTACAGCAATCCCAAGACTCATGGACTAGAGAAATTCACCTAGTAGTACCAGTGAGCAACCCGGATAAATGGAATTCTGCAAGACCAGTATTAAAGAATATGTTGAACTTTTTGACGGGAGATCTTTGGGAGTTTGGATTTAGAAAGCGCCCATTGAAGTTCCAGTCTATCGTTAAACAAGCTGAGGGAGATATTCCCCCTCCTTATGATACTCTGAGTCTATTCTCTGGAGGACTTGATAGTCTGATTGGTACCATTGACTTATTAGAGAACGGTAAAACACCTCTACTGATCAGCCATTCAGGTGATGGAGCAGCAAGTGATGCTCAGAATAAGTTGCTTTTGGGTTTGAAAGATCACTATAAGGAAAACTCTTTTGAGCGTTTACGCGTAAATATGACTTTTAAAAAAGGGTTAGTAGAGGGAGTTGGTTCAGATAAAAATACACGAGGAAGGTCTTTTCTTTTCTTCACATTAGGAGTGTTTGCTGGTACAGGTTTTGGGCAGCACTTTACTCTTCGAGTACCGGAGAATGGACTGATAGCGTTGAATGTTCCCTTAGACCCTTTAAGACTAGGTTCTAATAGTACTCGAACGACTCACCCCTATTACATGGCACGTTGGAATGATCTGTTACGAGTCCTGGATATAGATGGAGAAGTACAAAATCCATATTGGGATAAAACTAAAGGTGAGATGGCTTCAAACTGTTCGAATGGAACTTTACTAAAGAAATTAGCCACCGATTCCTTATCGTGCTCTTCACCGACGAAAGGGCGTTGGAATGGGTTAGGAATTGAGCATTGTGGATATTGCCTTCCTTGTATAATTAGACGGGCTTCATTAGAAGCTGCGTTTGGAGCTAACAATGATACAACGCGTTATACTGTTTCTGACTTGTGTTCGAAAGAGCTGAATACCCTTAAAGCAGAGGGGGTTCAAATTAGGTCATTTCAATATGCAATTGAAAGAATAAAGAAACAACCGAAGCTTGCAAATTTATTAATCCATAAACCTGGTTCTCTTGCCGATGAAATAGCAAATCTAGATCAACTTGCTGCTGTTTATCATCGTGGGCTTATGGAAGTCAGCAGGCTAATATCAGGAGTACGAACTAGGCCAAAATAATGGTAGAGAGTAACCAAGTTAAATCAGGATTAGTGGATTTTCACTGCCACCTCGATCTTTATCCGGATCATGAAAAAGCTGTAAAAGATGCGGAATCAGCTGGTGTATTTACGCTCGCAGTTACGACAACGCCACGAGCTTGGCCTCGTAATAATGAGCTAACGCAAAATACAAAATACGTTCGTGCGGCTTTAGGATTACATCCGCAATTGGTAGCTGAACTCGAATCCGAAATCACAATTTGGGATGACTATCTGTCTGAAACTAGATACATTGGAGAAGTAGGTCTTGATGCTGGACCGCGTTTTTATAAATCGATTGACGCTCAAAAAAGAGTATTTCGACATATATTAATGAGATGCGCAGAAGCCGGAGATAAAATTCTATCCATTCATAGTGTAAGAACTTCGAAATTGGTATTGGATTATATTGAGGAGCTGCTGCCATCAGGAAAAGGAAAGGTTGTTTTACACTGGTTTACTGGCTCAAAAAAAGAGATTCAACGAGCTGTTAATCTGGGCTGCTATTTCTCAATCAATTCAACGATGTTAGCTAACGAAAGGCACCTTCCCATGATCATGGAAATACCCATAGACAGGATACTAACGGAAACTGATGGTCCTTTTACAGTATCTTCGGGTCGACCATCAGTACCGTCAGATGTGGCTAAGGCAATCGAGATCCTTGCTTGTTTTCATAATAAGTCGTCGTGTGAATTTTCCGCGATTGTTAGAGCTAATCTTAGAAAGCTACTTACCTAAAGCTGATTTGCTCCAATATAAAAATTGTAAGTGAGTTTACTAGGCTAAAAATCTATTCTATGAACCATATAGTTATAATATGAAACGCCTTCGTATGAAGGCGTTTTGTTTTTAATGGCTGCCGATACCTGAGCTTATCGGTGGTTTTAGCTCTCGCAGAGAAAGGTTCGTATCCAGATCATTTCCATTAAGAATATTTGGATTTGTATTAGGTTTTATCTGGATGTAGCCTTTATTGTTTGGTATGTAAACAACGTTAACACAGCCA
Source organism: Vibrio sp. Vb1127 (assembly GCF_033338735.1). Classification (NCBI taxonomy): domain Bacteria; kingdom Pseudomonadati; phylum Pseudomonadota; class Gammaproteobacteria; order Vibrionales; family Vibrionaceae; genus Vibrio; species Vibrio sp. Vb1127. The sequence goes on from NZ_JAWOTF010000014.1 coordinate 50,474, forward strand.
TTCAAGGCTATCGTCAGTAGTGCTGCAAGCAGCGGCTTTGGATTTCTCATGTTTGTTTTTTTATAAACGTAAGAATTAAATCCAGAGAATGCAAATTTTTATTTTATAATTTATTTTTGCTTTTAATTCAGTTGGTTGAGGTATCGAGTTCTGTGGTTGCTTTGTAAAGTGGTGCTGAATAACGTTGGAAAATACTCTTGTACTGCTCTTGGTCATCTAGGATAAAAACGACTCTAATGTGGTCTATGTTGTTGGTTGTAAGAATACTTCGTAGCCAACCTGCTAACGAAGTATTTAGTAGAGCCTGGCAGTTGATAAACCAAACCCAAGTTAGCTGCTCTTCGTTTTGGATGATATTCAAGATTTGCGATTGATTTCGGTAATCCGCACCTAAACTAAGAAGATCAATGTAAACGACTTTAGCACCTATACTATGATTTATGCGATTGTACCTATCCTGAATAGCCTTCTCGCACTGGTGAAAAAATGTATGGAATCTCATCATGCGCAGCTGCCAACACCCATGTATGAAGCGTTCAGGAGAGCCGACAGGCCATTTGTTAAAATTACACTTCAAAAAACACCCCAACATGTCAATGTGTTACATTTAATTCATTCAGTATTTTAAGGAATTTCTTCCTCGCGTTAACTACTGATGCCATTTCGTATTGAAAGCCTAAATTTGAAAAGAGATCTGCCACACATTCTGCTGCATCATACAGAGTTTCAATCCTTCTGTTATTCGATTGAGGACGTTTCCATTGTACTTGTTTGGTTTCATATAATCTGTCGCAAAATAAACCTACGAACAACATTGATACCATACTCTTATTTTTAATTATCTGCCTTTTGTAGGTTTTTGTACGTATGTTAATCGGGAGGTAATGTGTATATATCTCTAATGGTTTCTATCGGAATTTGTTTCTTGAAAAGATATGACTTTATGTACTCCATAGTTGAGTCGAACATTGCTTCGTCCATTTGTTTTGGCAAAGCGATGATGTGGAAATCCTGCATTGTTTACCTTCAATTATGGTCGTCCTAGTTACTAATTAATTATGGAATATGCCAAAGGGTCACATGTTAGGCGTGGCTCTTTGGTCCATGCTTGACTTAGCGACAATGGTTCATATTCAGGCCGAAGTTAATGTTGAGAGTACTTGTCCTGCATTTCTATTTAACTGTGCACTCCAGTAAAGCGATTTAAAGGCAGGAAGGAGGTCGATGGCTACTATCTAATTGCTCAATAAAAATCGCTCAAAAAAAAGCTATATTGCCCTGTCTTTCGACTGTTTATATCCTTAGATATACTTTTATTCGTTGTCAGGTTTAATAAAAAGCGCCTATTTCTGTTTTTTTCTACTAATATCTAGAACTTTACCTTCTTCAAGCATTTGGATTTTATCATAAAGCTCTTCGATCAGTGTTTGTTGAGAATGGTATATCGATAATAGTTTATCCCTTTGCCTCTTACAATCCGACAGTCTTTTCTCTATTTTTCTAGCGCGATTTTGAGAAGATTTTTTCCCCTGCTCTTTTTTATTCGATATGTACAGTTGTATCTTTAACAGAAGATCAGGATAACGCTCTGCTCTAAGAGCTGATGGATCGCGACCTGCTTCTCTAGCAACGTTGTTTTGAGTAACTGGAGTACCTTCAGGTAAGTTGATAGGTGTATTGTTTTTAAGACGCTCAAATGCTTCAGTGAACAATTCCACCGCAGGCTTTCTATGTGTCGACGACATTTAAGTATACCTCAATAGCATAGATTTCTTGTTTCAAAGACCAATATCGCATATTTTCCTGTGTAAGAGCATTAAGCTGATTTTCGTGATTGCCCTTCAGTTTGATAAGTTTTTCTCTGTTCTTTCGAACGAAAATAGCGTCGGCACAGACTCCTTTTCCATCGCCACCTGCACATTTTGATACTGACTCAATGCCGCCATATTCGCATGAGCCTGGCTTCATACAGAACCCTAGAAGAGTGCGGCGACATCCAACTTTCTCAGTTTTTATTAGTTCTAGTAGTTTTTTCTCTTCATGTTTATCAATCAGTTCGATAATAGGTATCACACATAAGTTAGTCTTATGTGGCCTTACATTTTCTATCTCATCCTCAACTACTTCGACCAGTTTTCTGTAAATGCTCCGGTAAGACTCGAGTATGAGTGTTTTCTCTACTTTAGAGTCCAGCCTTAAACTTGTATAGTTTCGGCCATAATAAAGAGTCATTTGTCTCGATAGGTGTTTCATTTGGTGTTGAATAGAACTGACAGAAACGTCATCTGATGTGAACATATTTATTGCAAGAGTCCTTCTTGCTTGATGTGTTGTGAAATTCCATTTCTTTCCTTCATCAAACCATTCTCTATTGTGTAGATTTGGAGTGAGTGCAAGCGCAATATTATAGTCTTCTTTAGTTATTATTAATTTTTGTTCATCAAATAGTTTAGAACCACGGCGTAAGATGTTGAAATAGTCTAAAGTTCTTCTGTTGTTCAACAATTTGTTATACCCGGAAAGATCTTTTGTTGCACCACCGCTACTACTCCAAAGTTCACACGCTGCGGTAAGTAGGTAAGGATTATTTTTGATATCTTGAGGCACGTGGTAATTATCTGGCAATGACTTCAGCCTTAGCCTTGCTATCCATGTAGCCAAATCCACTGCCTTTTTCACAGTTTTAGGAACTACCCACCTAGCATCTGAGTCCGAATCTGTTTTAGTTGTTTCGCCCGTTAAAATGCAAATATCCCCTAAATGCTTATCTTTTTCTATATAGAAACAGTCACTTCTTAAAGACGTTGCTTCGGACTTTCGTTGCATACTAAAGTTTAGAATGAAAATAATGGAGATGTCTCGAACCAAGGATAAGTACTTTGAAAAACATTGTGTGTTAAAAGCACCATGCATCTTTTCAGAAGGATCAATCCATCGCTTAAGCAACTCGATTAGGCCAAATTCAGTCAAAAAATCATTGAAATTACCATCGTAGATTATACGATTTTTATAAACAGATCTTTCGGTGAATGGCGATTGATAATCTTGAGGACAAATTTTACGATTGTAACTATAAGCTTTATGTAACCATAAGAAAGCTTTCTCAATATCATGCTTGTGCTTTATAAAATCATCTATGGCATCATTGAGACGTTGAACTTGATAATTCCAAATTCGAGGAGGAATATAAGGATGTTGAGTGCTTTCATATTTCTTTGATTCTCGTGTTAGTTGCTGTAGAAGTCTATTGTCAGCAATTACAAATCCAAGCTCGTCACTATATAAATTTAATTTATGCAATTGAGAAATTCGATCGTTAATTCTAGCACACTGAATTTCTTTGGTAATCATAGGATATAAATTAGGATATTTATGTAAATCTTTAATTAAGATTCCATTTTTCTCACAAAATATGGCAATTTTCTTTAAGTTCTGAAAATATCCGTTGCAGCTTTTTATTGTTCCTGGAAATATTTTTGGATGGTACATAATAAATAACATTGTTTGCTTGAAAAGCTCACAGTTTTCAGGTGAAAGGCCATGCTTACCGAACTCAAAACCGTGAAAACCAAATGCATTAAAGTCCCAATAGTCATCTCCATAAAGTGATAATGCGATTCCCTGAGTATCAACCGTTACTGGCCAATCTTGTTTGGGAGGAAATGATGTAGGGCGATAAGTGGAAGATCGACTCGTCACTAAAGTTGATGGGTGCATGAATCGAAGTATTTGTTCCATTACCCCTCCAAAAACTCAATCAAGCCTAACCAGTGTGGATGAAAGTCGCCTTCTTCAATCCTAATCTCAGCTTCTTCTACCCATTTATTCCGTTCATCATTGGACTTTTTGAACCAATCGATTTTTTCAGTCAATTTTGCAATAACTAAATCTGAAGGTATTGTTTCTTTTATGTTCACTCCAGATGCTTCAATAGTTTTTAGGTATCGGAATGAAAAAAGAGACCAGATGTAGTCAAATGAGTCTATGTCTCTGAAATTCTCACACCAAAGGCAACCTGACTGATTTATACAATTAGGAGTAACAATAGAGGCAGGTTTATCATGTGTCGAAATTGGAACACCATTGCACTGACTAGTTATTAAGGATGCTTTAATTTCTCCTTTTTTTATGGGATCATTCTTATTCCAAAACTTGGTCAACTCGACCATAGAGCGATGCTGGCTTGGACGCTCATAATTGTTTCTGAGAGTTTCCATGAAGTGTTGATGCATTTCTGAAGTCAATTTAACGTCACTGCTAGAACGTCTTAAGCACCAGTTTACTCGTGTTTCTCTGAGGCATTGAGGTGATATCCAAGGTATGTTGTATTTATTTAACAATTTTCTGAGAGACAGATAGGAAAATGCTCTTCCCTTTGATAGTTGACCTCCTGTGTCATGCCAAGGGAATAATAGATCAGACTCAGGGAAGAAGTGGTCTATGAATTTTAAATATTTTTTTATGAATGGCTTATAAGATTTATATATTTTAAAAGATACTTCACCTGCTCTCCGGTTCTTAAATGTTTTTACCTCCCAACTTTCACCTAATGGCCTATATTTAAATTGATTTCTCTTTAAAGCTTTAGCCTGAGAGACATTCATGCCTGTTTGAGCTATGAAGATTAAAAATTCAGCTTGTACTCTCAATGAAACAAAGTAATGTCGCTTGGTTCCTTCGATACTTCTTACTTCACTCCGAGTTTTCATTATTGTTTTTACCGTATCTCTTTCCCTCGGAGTAAGTGATTCAAAAGGCATGTTCAGTAGATTGGTTTTTTTTGAGCAAAGAGAATTTAGTGTTAGAGTTATTTCTTCATTTTCATCTTTAATATTCCTTGCATGAATAGTGAAAGGTAACTTTCCATATATTTTTTCAATAGTTATACCTGATACAATATCAACTAAGAAGCATCCCATTCTAGATATGTCTTCTAAGTTTTGTTTGTCCGATTTCCTACTAACAGCCTTCTTTGATTTTTTAGTATAGGGGAGCCTGGTCCTATTGATTAGTTCAATGCTAACTGGTATTTCAAGTAGCTCTCCAAATATTGATGATAACTTAGTTGCGTAACCGTAGGCTGTGCTTTTTTTTAGTGTTGAATTTATCTTGTTGGATCTGATAAATAAGCCTTCACAATATTCAAGATAAGCGCTTTCTAGATTTTTTAAGGTGATGTATTCTTTGTCTTTAAAAAAATCAAAAAATAACTGTAACGTTGAAAGACTACTTTCAATTGTCGATATTGAACTTCCGGTTTCTAATTTAGTTTCAAGAAGTTCCTTGATCGCTAGGATTAATTCTAGCCGTTCCATTTGAGGTGGGCCAATTTCTCCTGTATCTATTTTTCGAAAGAACCACCGTGAATCCAGCGCCTTTCCACTTTTAGTATACGGTCTTTGGTACAAAAATCTTCGCAGATCGTACCTTGCTCTCGTTTCCAGGCGTTGACTTTGAATCATGAGATTAGGAATTAGAGCCATATGTTACTTCTTCAATTAAAAGCTCAGAGCCATCATTGCCACCAAAGAAGTGAAAGAATTCGTCTGACAGCATCTCTTTGATGGGCTCATTTTGAACAAAGGTTATGTATTTCCATGTTGTAGATTCATCTTTGTGAAACATGGCATCTCTAACGAAAGCAATTGCTCTTTGTGGATCTTTAAGCGTTTTCAAAGCATATAACATTAGCTGGCTCCCATATGTTGCCCTGCTTTGATGAAATTTAAGCTGACGGAACTCACCTAACCCATTACTAACTAATTTCTTCCTCAATTTTGACATTACGCTGGTAAATGAATTGTCTTCATATTTCTTCCCATTTGAAGTTAGAAATAGCAAAGATTGGTTGTCATTGGAGGCTCGTGCCTGACGTACCAACCTCCTTGGACTTACAGCGTACTTTTTTAGTTGTTCTATTAGTAGGGCAGGAAAAAGTAAATCGCCACTAACCCCATATTTTGTTTTCACTTGCGTGGGTGGACCAACAGGAATTCTTTTTAGGTTGATTGCTGAAGGATCTTCAAATACATTGTCAAGACTACTAACGCGCAATGTACGAATGGTTTCAATTCTGGCACCAGTAAAAAAACCAACCATAAACATATAGTACAACTCGGTCATTTCGTGTTTTAGGAGAAAGTTAAGTAACCTTTTTCGAGATGAATCGCTAATAGGTAGAAGACCATCTTCTAGTGTTGCACCTGGCCTTTTTCTGTTTGGGATCGCAAGTTCGCTAGAATTGACTAGGATCGATCTTTTTAGACCAACCGTATTGTAGGTATGAACCGTTTTTTCGCGATCTTGCCAGAGCTCATCGCTCTTGATTAGTCCTTCAGCTTGTGCCCACCGATAGAACTTAACTACGGAACTCATTCTAGATGAAGTAGTACTAGGTGATAACTCTCCTGTATCTCTTTGACAAATTAGATATCCACGATATTTAAAAAGACACCGTTCCTTTTTCTTGATAGGAAAATATGTCCAATCTAGTCCTTCAGATTCTAACCACTCAGCGTAGTCACGTAAGTGGTTCATGTCTGATAGGACTGTCTTGATATTCGTCTGTCTCTCAAGACGGGCTACTGCATATAAATTCGCTGCCAGCCAAGGCTCGCCGCTGTCAAAAAATATCTGAGGACATTTTGGAATTGTAAGCTGATGAGCATCAACTATCCATGGCAGGTCATCGGAATGTCCCTCCAGGAATTTCATCGGTTGGTAGTGGGTTCGTTCTAAATTAGCCATACCATCAACTTTAATACTGAGAAGCAGTGAAGTTTATGTCAACGGTATAGTAGTGCGTATGTAATATGTCAATGAGTGAGGACGTGTTTAAAGTAAATACCTTGCCATGTTCCTAAAGCTAATCGACCATTTTGGATTGGTACCGTCACACTACTGCCAAGCAGTGATGCTTTAATATGTGCCGGCATGTCGTCGTCACCTTCATAGGTGTGCTGATAATAAGGAGCACGCTCTGGCACAAACTTATTGAAGTGCGCTTCCATGTCCATACGCACGGTTGGATCAGCATTCTCATTTAAGGTCAAACTGGCGGAGGTGTGCTGAATAAATAAGTGTAATAAACCTACTGAAAGTTCGTTTATTTGTGGTAATTGTTGTTCAATTTCATCAGTTATCAGGTGAAAACCGCGGCTTCTCGCTTTTAATTGCAGTGTTTTTTGTGCCCACATACGTGTTCCTTTGGAAATTTATAAATTGGCGTCTATCCTATTCCAATTAGAGCCTGTCATTAGTAAATGATATGATTCTTGTCATCGTAAATGAATTGTTCAATTTCAGGGCAGGGAACGTGACCTAACTCAATGTGAGTGTAAAAGCTCTCGGTCATAATTGGCGCCTGAAAAAAAATTACAAAGACTTGTTTTGTGGCAATTTGCCCAAACATCTAATTTATATTCTATTTGCTAAATCGGGGATTCCACAGTTTTCGCTAGACTGTAAGGAATGGAACCTACTGTAACATCGGGATAAAGACCATGTTGAAAAATATCAATCCAACGCAAACACAAGCTTGGAAAGCGCTAACGGCGCATTTCGAATCTGCACAAGATATGGATCTTAAAGAGCTGTTTGCTCAAGACGCAGCGCGTTTCGACAAATACTCTGCACGTTTCGGCTCAGACATCCTAGTCGATTACTCAAAGAACCTCATCAATGAGGAAACTCTGAAGCACCTGTTTGCTCTTGCGAAAGAGACCGAGCTGAAATCTGCAATTGAAGCGATGTTCAGTGGTGAAGCGATCAACCAAACAGAAGGTCGCGCTGTTCTTCACACTGCACTACGTAACCGCGCTAATACTCCAGTTATGGTAGATGGCGAAGACGTAATGCCAGCAGTGAACGCGGTTCTAGAAAAAATGAAATCATTCACTGAGCGCGTTATCGGCGGTGAATGGAAAGGTTACACAGGCAAAGCAATTACCGATATTGTGAACATCGGTATCGGCGGTTCTGACCTTGGCCCTTACATGGTGACGGAAGCTCTAGCGCCATACAAAAATCATCTAAACCTTCACTTCGTATCTAACGTTGATGGTACACACATCGTTGAAACGTTGAAGAAAGTTAACCCAGAAACGACGTTATTCTTGATCGCGTCTAAGACGTTTACAACACAAGAAACCATGACTAACGCGCACACTGCTCGTGATTGGTTCCTAGAATCGGCGGGTGATCAGGCTCATGTGGCTAAGCACTTTGCTGCGCTTTCAACAAACGCGACAGCCGTGTCTGAATTTGGTATCGATACAGCGAACATGTTTGAATTCTGGGACTGGGTTGGTGGCCGTTACTCACTATGGTCTGCGATCGGTCTATCAATTGCACTAGCAGTAGGTTTCGACAACTTCGTTGAGCTGCTTGATGGCGCTCACGAGATGGACAAGCACTTTGTATCAACAGATCTAGAAAGCAACATCCCTGTGATCCTTGCGCTTATCGGTATTTGGTACAACAACTTCCACGGTGCGGAATCAGAAGCTATTCTGCCTTACGATCAGTACATGCACCGTTTCGCGGCGTACTTCCAGCAAGGTAACATGGAATCAAACGGTAAATACGTTGACCGTGACGGCAATGCTGTAACTTACCAAACTGGCCCAATCATTTGGGGTGAACCAGGTACCAACGGTCAGCACGCGTTCTACCAGCTAATTCACCAAGGTACTAAGCTTATCCCATGTGACTTCATTGCACCTGCAATTAGCCACAACCCAGCTAGCGATCATCACCAAAAACTGATGTCTAACTTCTTCGCGCAAACTGAAGCTCTAGCGTTTGGTAAAAATGAAGAAACCGTGAAAGAAGAGTTGGTGAAAGTAGGTAAGAATGCTGAAGAAGTGGCAGCGATTGCGCCATTCAAAGTGTTTGAAGGTAACCGTCCAACAAACTCTATTCTAGTGAAGCAAATCACGCCTCGTACGCTAGGTAACTTGATCGCAATGTACGAACACAAAATTTTCGTACAAGGTGTTATCTGGAATATCTTCAGCTTTGACCAGTGGGGCGTGGAGCTAGGTAAACAACTGGCTAACCAAATCCTACCTGAGCTTGCAGACGAGTCTCAAATCAGCTCGCATGACAGCTCAACAAACGGTCTAATCAACGCATTTAAAGCGTTCAAAGCTTAATGTTTGAATAGATAAAGAAAAGGTCAGCAAATGCTGACCTTTTTATTGCCTGAGGCAAAAACAAAATAGGTTGGCCAGTGCCAACCTATTTTTTCTCTTTTATTCGAAGCAAATTTCGATAAAGGCATTTCCCCATTGGGAAGAGAAAGGCATGATAATAATTGAGCCTTCACACTTGTGGCGAATCGTATGACCTCGGCCCGAAACCACAACCGGTGTTGCCATATCAAAGTCAAAACCACTTTCCGCCAGAATGCGTTTCGCACCACCAGTAACCATGTTGGTGATCTCACCCACCATATCGGTCACTTCTTCATTGAGCCCATTTGGACGCTCACCAAGCATGTTCTGCATGATTTCTAGGGCGAGTGCTTCATCAAAGGTGATCGACATTGAACCACGAGTTTGTGGGCCTACCATACCAATCAGACCAGAAACGTCACCTCGTGCGATCTCATCTTTTTTGATTCGCGGTTTTTGTGGCTTCAGCTCAAGAGAAGCCATAGTTTTTAGCACGTTCATTAAAGAAGCTAAAAACGGGTTTACAAATTCAGCGCGCATAACGTTCTTCTATACTTTTTCTTTCGTCTCGGAGGAACAGGCCTGGCATTCACCATGAGTTTCAATAACTTGGTTGGTCAGTTTGAATCCATGCTTCTCGGCGTTTTCGGCTAACAAGGATATCAGCGTCTCATCTTCGAGTTCAACGACATCACCACATTTATCGCAAATTAGTAATTGGAAAAAGTGCTGCTGAGTATTGAAAGAACAACAAGTAATAAAGCTATTTGTCGATTCCACTCGGTGGATGAAGCCTTGCTCTAGGAGAAAATCTAATGCTCGATAAACAGTGGGCGGCTTAGCCTGAGGCTCACTCTCTTTTAGTTGCTCCAATAGCTCATACGCACTTGAGGCGCGGCGATTAGAACAAATGAGTTCAAATACGCGTCGGCGTTGCGGAGTCAGTCGTACTCCACGCTCTGCGCAGATACTTTCAATTTGTTCAATGATTGTTGGGTTCAAACCTTTCACCATAACTATCGGACGTGCTCTATGATAAATCATTTCTATACGAAGTTCGTTTAGAAATGCTTCATTTTACCCACTATCAGAACGAAAATCATGAATTAAAGCAAGTCGGTGGTGGTGTGAAGGCGGAATAATCATCACAGAATGAATCAACGAATGACAGATTCGTATTACTTCTGCGTATTCCTAAGCACTTGGCTAGTCAGCCAACCAAATCATTCTCGCTGAAACTAGCACCCAGAGGTGCTTGGGTATACAATACCCGACTTATTTTTTGAGCGTACTGCTGCGCTCGACCTTGGCAACATAAAAACGGGTGTTTATATCATGACTCATTCTTGCAGGCTCTCCGTAGCACCAATGCTCGATGGGAGTGATTGTTTGCTTAAGGCTCTGAAATAATTGTGTTTTTTCTTTTTGAGGGACACGTAAGGGGGCACGTTCACTTTCACATGTGAAAGTGGGACAGATAGCTACGCTAATCAAAGACTTGATGACAGATAAAACAAAACCCGCTGATAACGGAGTTGGCGCTCCTCGCGGGTTTAGTCTTTCATTCGAGGATTAGTGTAGCAAAATGTGGATTTTTAACAAGTCAAATTTGTTGAGATTGCACTACTTCTCCAGAGCGGAGAAGTGCCAAGGTGTATTCTAATAACGTAAAATTAGCAGGAAGGGGAGCGAGCTCTCACTCCAATGGCTTGTGTTGTAAAAGTACCAAACGCAAGAGAGGAACTCACAGCACCTGTTGCTTAAACCCAAAGCCCGTTTACGTCCGTCCTGCATCTTGGAAGAATTTACCGGGTGAGCTGGGTAAAACGTTCAACTTCTGTCGTAAGCGCGACATTTCCCGTGATCCTCACTTTGTCCACTTGCGTCAGGCCGCAGGCCGTCAGCGAGACTTCAAAGACGTGCGTCGCAATCTCATCAACCCGATGTTTCAAATGCTGCTTTCACGCCATGATCTGGCTACAGGTATCGTGGAACTCGATCTGGAAGATATGGCCGCCGAACTATCCAAAATGTGGGTAACAGACCCGGAAACAGGTGAGCAATACATCACTGAAAGCAAAGTAACCGTAAGTCGGATCAGCCGCTTCATTGATGAAGTCATGATCCCGTTTGGCCTCTGTTACGTTCACGCTGATGGTGATGAAGCCAACCCGAAAAGCGGCATGGTATGGGATCAGGCTAATGGCTTTTGGTTCCCTAAAGTTCTGGTGCTTACTAGCGAGTTTTACCGCCTTGCGGGGGCTGATTTAGATAAACTTTACACTCAGGCTGATGAGCAACTGGCTTTGCGTAATAGTGGACTCACTGAGGCGGGCGAGGTTATCACCCTAAGAGAAGCGCGTAACCGTAAGCGTAAACAAATTTTCAAACGTGCATGGGATGCCCGCAAACAGAACGCTGGCGCTCAACGCCGCCGCAACAAGCTGGCATCCAAGAGCTTGGACGAACGCAAGCATGAAGTGGCTACGGCACTTACCAAGTCTATGCCTGCCCATGAGCTTGCCCAGCTAAGCAGTGAGCAGTTCAATAAGCTAGTTTGGGAACGCCTGAACAGCATGGATATAGGCATTAGTCACCGGCCACCTGATACCATTCAATAAATTCAATCGGATTAAACCTAACCGGGCACATGCCCGGTGTTTGTCGTTCCTGTAAGCGAAGATCCGGCAAGATCTCCCCACCTTTTAACTTTACCCCCTCTTATTATTGATGCGTTCAGGGGCATTCTGCGGCCTTCCTTGTGGATTATTTTTGTTATCCACTCTTATCTGCAAGCGGGTAGATTAGTTTATCTGCGACCATAACGAAGTTATGCGCAAAACCCGCTCTTTCATATCTTTCTAATAAATACATATATATTTCTATATCTCACTTTCTGTGAGTTATGAGGAAAAGAAAATAATGCCTGGCCATTTCCTAGCTAAAGCTAGGGGCCAGTGATACCCCCTCCGCCCCCAAGGGGGAACCCCTCGCCGCCGGGGACTCAGGAGGATGGCGCGGCCTTCGGCCTAAAGCCAACCTCCTAAGTCAAGGCTATTACGTTCCAATCCAGTCAAGGGGTGGCCGCTTTAGCTCATAGAGCGCGTTTAGTTCATTTTTCCATAGCAGGGCAAGGCTGGCGCTTTAAAGCCCGGAGAACGGCCACTGGAACCCTTGACAGGCTTTCCACTTAAAAAACGTCTCTAAGTGCCTAGAAAGGGCAGATCCGCGGTATGTCTCGCATGTTGAAATAAACGAAAATGATGGCGTTTAGTTGAGGAATGGATATTGGTCTTTCTATGAATACACTTTTTTTACTGATGGCGGAATTTAATACACCAGTTGTACCTTTAGGACAAATATGTGAGAAATATTTTGGCTTAGCGCCACGTACTGCGAAAGATCGCGCCACGGCAAATCGATTACCTATCCCAGCTTGGCGTGAGTCGCAAAAGGCGGAGTATTTAGTTAGCTTAATTGACTTAGCTAATTACATCGATGAAAAACGGAAAGAGGTAAACATGTGAATACGAAAACTAGATTGAAATTTTCTTTGATTACGAGGGATGAGGCTATTACAGAGACTCCAAATAAACAGTATTTTTCAACAAGCTTTAGTTCACTTTAAGAACTAGATATGTAGTACTTTTGTAAAGTGGTGCTGAATAATGTTGAAAGATGCTCCTGTATTGCATTTTGTTATCGAGAAGAAAAGCCACTCTTAGATGCTCCACATCACAGGTAGTTAGAATCGATCGTAGCCAACCAGCAAGCGAAGTATCTAATAGAGCGTCGCAGTTGGTAAACCAAACCCAAGTCGGTTGTTCATTGTTCCTGATGATATTTAAGATTTGTGACGAATTTCTATAATTCACCCCTAAGGTAAGAAGGTCAATGTAAACCGTATTTACACCTATTCTATGATTAATTTCATTGTACGTTTCCTGGAGCGTTTCGCCACACTCATTGGTGAACGTATGGAGCCTCATAATGCTCAACAGCCAGCATCCATGTATTAAGCGTTCTGCCGAACCTACGGGCCACATATCAAGATTAGGGGGAAAAGACTGTCGAGTTGCGTTGTATTTCAAGCTATCACCTCTATCAATCATAGCCTGTGTAATAAATAACAAATGGCTTCAAGGTTTCAATGACCTAAATTTTTATAATATAGCTCATAATTGAGCTACTTGATTTGCTCTCTAGCCCAAGCTTTACCGTTAAAGAGTAAAGTCTGCGGCTTCATAAGTTATTTTCTTTAAGCATACAGCCCTTATTTTGACTGCATTCAGATTTATGCCCAATGGTATGTTTCTTAGTATTCTTTGGTAGCACTGTTTTCGTTGCTCATTTGTGGCTCCTGGCCAATTTCCTGCCTTATAGCCATCAACTATCTTGTACGATGCTGTTTTTCCTTTTCCTTCTTTCGTTAAAAATCCAACACCTTCCCAAGCTCCTAATAGGGCTGCTACTTGCGCTTGGCTTTTAGGGGTTCCTATCCCATTCATTAATCGCGATTTTTCTATTGACGATGTTGTAGCCCAGCATTGAAGTGTAGCAAATAGTAAGCGGTGAATGAGTGTATAAGAGAGCATTGTTTGATTCGGCATTCTTTGTCTATCCGCAGGGAGCATTGGGTAATTAAATTCGCTAGAATTTTCAATCGATAGCGACCACCAAAAGGAGGTGAAAAATTTAGGTTCAGAGCTTCCATATCTCACAGCTTTTTCACTTGGCTGAATGTTCGACCAGCTTTTCGTAATCAATGGTGTGGCACTCACCCAGTTTTTCGTAGCACCATTGGCGATTTTTTTGGGTATTTGCCTGCTTCCCAAGCCACCAAGTAACGTCAATTCCTGCTTTTCTGTAATCATTCGTTCTCTCCTCTAACTCATTGGGTGTGATCGCACTTAACTGAACTTCATGGGCAACAACCCATCCATTAGGGAAGATAAAAGCAACATCAATGATTCGCTTTATGGATTCAACAGGACATTCGAGCTCTACACGTGCATTGCTATACTCATCAAGATCTTTGGCTAAGTCTCTTGAAAGGAGCTCTTTAAAGAATAAGTGTTCGGGACTTTCTGGATGATGTTTGTATTCTCCTTTGCACTCATTTGATAGGTGCATGAAGTGTATTTTGGGTACGCTTATTCTAGAGTTTCCTCTGATCACCAATTCCTCTTTACAGTATCGACATACTATTTGACCTCGTTTAAATATTGCTCTCGGGTCTTCGTAGTTAAGGATGTTGACACGTTTGTCATTAACCGTGTCATGTCCAATAAACGGCATATGTATTTTCCTTCGCAGCGTAGCTTCATGTTTCTCATGTCAAAATACTATCTCAAGATAGTATTTTGATTACGGCAACAGGTATGTTTGTATGTGTATGTTTGAGAGCCCTCGAAAAGTTGCTTTTGGATTAACAGTTGTGACGATAGGACTGAAAATTACGTCGAAAAGCAACCTAAAAAGCCTCTTTTGATAGCAGTTGACACACAGACTAACGAAACTATCATAAAAGATGGAATACCGCTCAAAGTCGGTCGTTGATAGCTAGTCATCGTTACCAAGAAATAGCATAAACCACTTCAAAATACTTACAGCCGAATGGCTCTACATAGTTAACCCATCTGGGGGATGTGACCCCTGATAGGGCACTCCTCCGCCTGAAATCTAACAGAACGGAGGAAACATCATGTTTCTATTCTTATTGTTTGCAGCGTTGTGCTGCTGCATTGCTGTATGCGTTTTGCGCTGCACAATGCTTCTTACCTGTGATCAGCCAAAGGTCTCAGCTTCTAGGCTCCCTCCTGAGTCAGTCAAAAATGCTCGATCTCCTCCTGAGCAACAACCTGTAACTGATGTTGCTATTGCTGTGGAGCTGATGCTTCGCCCCCGTCTCTGTCTACCGTCAGGGAACAGAGACGGGGGGCGAGCCACCCGACGAAAGCCTTGCGCCTCAACGGCGCTAGGCTTTCGACCCGCGCGGGGAAACGCGCGAAAAATCCCGGCTTCGCCGGGTCCTTTCCAGTATTGGGAAGGAATCAGAGACGATGACATCAGCCGGATCTGCCGTCAGTTTGCCATTTCAGGCAGGCCAGACGGTTGAGAGCAGAGCCCCTGCCATAGCAATGTTTGGTCGTAATAAAGTAGACGTGGGCATCGTCTTATCTGCCCTTTGAAGCGGCGAGAACCGCTTAGCCAGCAGCACGCAGAGCTGCCATCAAAAACTGCATATCACTTAACACCAGTTAGGGGCATGGCTAATGAGGACAGAACAACTAAGAGGGGAGCATCAGTGCGATGTGAACGAACGAATCCGGATGCCAAAAACTTTGGCCTTAAAAGTCGTGACATGGGCTATGCCGGGTTAAATGCGCTGAAAGAAGAGTACAAGTCATTTGAGTCTATTAGCACGATCCATGACCGCTGGAATGTATTTTGCTCCTGGGTCAAAGCTGAACAGGGAATTAAAGATCTTAGAAAAGTTGAAGTTTCACACTTAATGCAGTACGCGGATCATTTAAGAGATCGTTTTGAAAATGGTGAGATAAAAGCATCAACTGCACAAAACTATTTAAGTGCGGTTAATAGAGTAATGGAAATCGCTCGTGGAGATAATAAGGTTCGTGTTGATCCAGTAAAACAAGGTGATTTACCTAAGCGGAGTGGCATTAGTGAAGGGGACAAAAGTATTTCTCAGGAGCGTCACGATAAAGCAACTTACATTGCAACTGAGCGAACTGGAGCATTGTTAAATTTGCAACGAGAACTAGGTCTCAGGTTTGAAGAGTCTGCAAAATTGAATGCAGATAAAGCTCTGGCTCAAGCCCAGAGTAAAGGATGTGTAGAAATAAGAGACGGAACGAAAGGAGGTCGCCCTCGTTTTGTTCCTATTTTTGAGCAATCACAAATTAAAGCGCTAGAGCATGCCAGGGATATTCAAAATGGTCGCAGTATGATCCCAGCCGAACAGAGCTATAAAGAGTTTCGGCAGGATGCTTACAAAGAAGCGGCAAGATTGGGTGTTAAATTCCACGGTGAGCGTCATGCGTATGCTCAAAATAGGTATGAGAAATTATCTGGTGTGAAATGTCCAGTCAAAGCGGGAATAAAACATGGCAACGCACATCATAAATATATTTCCAGAGAAAAGGGAATTAGCGTTGAAACAGCAAAGTCTCTTGATCGTGAGGTCAGGATGCAAATAGCAAGAGAACTGGGTCACGGTCGTGTCGACGTGACAAATTCGTACTTGGGGTGAGCGGATATGGAAAAATGGATTAAAGAACGGTCGCATTCATATCTACGCCACGGTGGTAAGCAGACAAGGAGAGCTCAGATCCGGCTGCTGGTAAATGCGTGCAATGACATTGCGGCCAATGAACCAGGGGTGAGTACACCACCTCAAATCGGTCGGGCACATATCCACCGATACTATGCCAGAAAGTCAGATCTGACACAGAAAACACTGGCAACTCACTTTTATGCTTTTCGTGTGCTCTGGCAGGTGCTGCTAAAGCGCCCCGGAGATCCACCGAGACCTCCGGAACTGTGAATTGATTACATGAAGTAGATGTCACGCTCACGGTTAAATTCACGAAGGATAGATGATGCTTCGGAAGGGTGTTCCATCGGCGTGAGCAGAGTTTTCCAGAACTCTTCGTCAAACGAACGCTCCAGGTACAAGTAACGGCAAATCTTGATGAGATCGACGCGATCCCATTCACTACCATAGCCACCGTGAACGCCTAGCTCATCTTCCAGGGCATAGAAAGTCAGTTCTTCTTTGGCGTCCCATGCTGTACATAAGCGATCAAATAGCCGTTGCACTTTGTCTTTTGGGGTCTTGAAGAACTCGGCATAGGGTTCATGAGGCATCCTGATCACACTGCCATCGGTGTCTTGTAGGAGCGGATAGGTGCCAGACTCCCAAGCGTGCAGGTAAGAGTCAGAAAACTCGTTATGATGCACGCCCAGATTCATGATTTGCAGGCGCTGCTGGATGAACAGTGCTTCCATTGCTGTATTGTCGGTCATAGGTACTCCAGAGGTTAATTATCCCTATGTTATATGGAGGGTAAAGTTGCTGATTTCAATGACGGACTGGATTCACTTTCACATGTGAAAGTCGCTGTTCTGACTGAGCTGAGACGTAATTGGTGTTCAAATGGGGTTAATCGCTTTCTTGGGGGGAGGGATGCTGAACAGTTTGTCGCCCCAAAAGGGCAGATGGAGCGATTTGTCTAAGTAGGACAAGCTGTTATCTTGGAAGCTCATTCAGCTCTTGTAGCTCATAAGTGCGATAGCTGGTCGCCAAAAACAAACAGCAAACTAACTTTGAACCCACTCGGGAGCTAATCCCGTGTGGGGATAGCTCCCTAGATTGGTAATATTGAAAAACCTTACAAAGGAGTATTTAAACATGACATATCATTTACATCTTAACTTTGAAAACAAAGAGTATTTTTATTCCGAGCAAGCTTGGTCAACTCAAGAGACAATCCAAGGCCTTCTTCTTCCTATCTCAGCGCACCGTTGCGCAGAGGATAAAGAAGTTGTGAGTGCTATTGATGAAGTTAAATCTTTGATAGATGAAGTGCTAATCAAAGTTGATGTTGAGTGGAACGACTGGATGACCCAAAAGCCGACAATTATTTATCAGGACGGCGTTAAGTCTCTGATTTCTAAATTGCAGAAGGAGTTTTTTATCAACTCATTCTGGGCTTATTTTAACGGTAAGAAATGTACCGCCCAGGCAAAACTGAGCCTTGAGGAGGAATTTCTTACTGAGCTGAAGCAGCTTGAACATGAGGGCACCTTTATTTTTAAAGGTGTAGATAATTAAACGGCTTTGTGCCCGTGAGGCCATAAGTTAAACGGGTGCTAGAGATTACGATGCAGCGCATGTTGTAATAGTTTCTTTAGTGTGACCGGAATAATCAAAGGGCCAGCTTGTCTGGCCCTTTGCTACTTTTTACTGTGGTCACTTTTGGAAGTTTGTACCTCTATAACTACCCCCGTAAAAACGGTACTGAGTAATCGTTGCGTTCAGGAACTTTCACATGTGAAAGTGCGCCTAAAAAGGGCAGTTGGAGCGATTTGTCTAAGTAGAACAGCCTGTTATCTTGGAAGTTCATTCAGCTCTTGTAGCTGATGAGTGCGATAGCTGGTCGCCAAAAACAAACAGCAAGTTAACTTTTTGAACCCACTCGGGAGCTAATCCCTTGTGGGGATAGCTCCCTCAAAAATATGAGGTGAAGCTATGTCTGCAACCACTTTCTTCTTAATTATGATCGTTACCGTCGCACTGTTTTCGGTTTCAGCATCTCTGCTCGCTCGCGGAATGCTGTATATGCTCAAAGCTGCGTTTGGTCTTTTTAAGAAGCGGCCTGTAAAGGCCGTTATGCCTACCCAAGTGAGTGACAACTCTGTTGTTGGTGAGTGGCTCAGCCGCGAGCCTAAAGCTCACAAAACGCCTTGCGCTTTCATCGAGTCTGCGCCGATTGACGGCCAGATCGTTCGTGGAACACGCCACTTATCAGGGGTTAAGCGCTGCCTAGAGGTGTCCTAATAAGTCTGTTCTATTTGAATGTTGAGGAAGTTACGATGCAACGACTGATTTTAGTCTATTAGTCGATAAATTAATTAAATCAAATGCAACCCTGCCGGGAAAAATCCCGGTGGGGATTCCCGGCCTAACCGTATTAGGAGACTGTTATGTCGGTACAAACTCAATGCGTTATACGCAAGTATGATGTTGTTGGCACTATGTTTTACGCTTTCAACAATCACAAACATCAGGAACTGTTTTCAGAGACGATTTCAGCGACATCTCACGATGAAGCTGAAAACCGTTATCGGGAGTTGGTTACTGAACAATGTGAAATGCGGTCGCTGGAACTGGATCGAATCGAACTGAAATTTGTTATCGACTTGGATGCTGCTGAAAGCGGTGAATCCTGGGAGAAAGCGTTCGGTGTCGATGAAGCTGCTCATTGATCGTGAAAAAAGCCGGGTTTCCCGGCTTTTTTCGTTTCTGATTTAGCGTTCGTAGATGGTGACAAGTGTTCTAATGCCCTGATCATTTAGTACAAGGAAGTAGAGCTCACTGCTCGGATGGCCCCATTCCTCAATATTGTCAGCGGTGCCGTACTTTTGGGTTTTGCGACGACGCTCTCGTTCCGCAAGAGGGTAAATGCGAAGCTCCGGGTTCTGGATGCGTTTGACCAGTGACAGCCACGGGGCTTTGGGCTTGCCTGAGGTTATCCGCTCGCTGTATCGTGATACAGCGTGAGCTGTTACCAAGACCGTGCCCATTGCAGGTGTTTCGATAGCATCAAAGGTGCCTGCATATCGCTTTCGTTCAGCCAGCAGTAGTTCTGTAGCCTCTTCCTCAATGTTGGCCATGTACTCTGTTTTAGTGGAGACCTCGATCTGCACTCCTGCCAAACGAGATTGTAGGAAGGCCGAAAACTTTTGGGCGCACTTTTTGTCAGATCTTCCCCGTGCCAGTTTCTTGATGGCACCTTTTGATACAACCAGTTTGTAGCCTCTTCCTGTTCCTGGGACTCGGCCAAAAACTTGTTTTTCGAGCAGCAGGTAGCGAATGGCGCATAACTCGCAGAGTAGGGCGCTATCGTTGCTTTCAAAATCGAGGGTGACATTGAGTATGCCTTTTCGTTGGGTACCCACACGCCAAAATACTCGGCTCTGAATGCTACTAAGTTGTTCTGATACGGTCGTTAATGTCATCATAATTTTGTTTCCATTGAGGAACTGGTATGCAGCGTTGCCAGTTCCGCCCTTATATGGTTTCAGTTAGCTTTGAGGAGTTACGAACATAAGCTGTTGACCATGTTCATAAAGCACCGGATAAGGTAGTGTTTGCCCATCCTTAAAGACGGTATTAGGAGGAAAGTACATAGCTGACCATGCAGGGAGGTTGGCACTTAACTGCCGATAGAATTCATCTACCGGAAAGGAAACCTTTTCAGTTGTCTGCTGGAAAATAATTCGGCTGTATTGACTAGGGTGATTAGAATCTAGAATAAAACTTGCACCTGGCCCAGAAGTGATAAATTCAGGTGTTTGCCAATCATTTATCCGAGCAACGTGAGTTGCAATTACGCAATGCTCAGGTTTGCAGCCGAACTGAGGCGCATCCACTGTCCATATATTGATATCCCAGCCATTCAGTTTTGGCATCGTAATACCTTTATCGGCCAGTTTTTCAACGATCATTCCCATATTCTGGGCTGTATTTATTAGGCTTGCATCCACAAGTTCCTCGAACTTGATACGTGCATCATCTGTATTAGTAGCTTCTGTTTTGGGCATCCAGGCCATTAACGATGGGCGAGCGGACGGGTTATCAGGTGTCGCCATGATATTTCCTGCATTGAATGCTAGAGTCTGAGCGCCAGTCATCCCAGACAATGGCGCATCGAGTGAAGTTAGTAGGGCTGTTGCATTTAGTGCGCGAAGCAAAAGTGATTTTTTGTAGGAGTTAGTACCATCTGAGGAGTCTTGTAAATCTTGATCGTAAATCCCGCCAGCTCTAGCAATGTTTAGTGCTCTACTCTGTTGTGTATCGTATTGCTTTGGTGATACAGCACAGCCGTTTAAAAAGAGGCTGCAAATGATAGTTGATAATAACAGTGTCAATTTGTGGTTCATTCGTCATTCTCCATTTTGTGAGATTTATTTCATATATAACATCTCATGGAAAACCATAAACGCAAGTCTAAGAAAGTGGCTTTTTCAAATGTTTTTAACCTGTCACGAAAGAACAATTTAAAGTTAATCCCGATTGCTCCCAAAGTGGGCAATTAGAGCGCTAAGGAATAGCGCTAATGATTGAGAAAATAGAAACTCAAATTCGGATGGAGAGTTTCTATTATGCGGAAAACAATTTTGGCGGCGATTATCGCTGCATCGACAGTAACCGCCCCGGTTTCCGCCGGGGGACTACAGTCTGAAATGGATCGCTTATTCAATGAAATGAGCAATACCACTTTGCCTGGTGTTCATGAGTCACAGCGTCGCGGAGTCTTCACTGGGGGGCGCTATACCGTTAAGTCACGCATCTATGAGCAGAACCTTGTTTCCTTTACTCCACCATCCTGGAAGGCGGGATGTGGTGGGGTTGATATGTTTGGCGGGTCGTTCTCATTTATTAACGCTGAGCAGCTAGTCACGATGATGCGAGCAGTTGCGGCCAACGCGAAAGGTTATGCGTTCCAGTTGGCTCTGGATAACGTTTTCCCGGATGGAGCGAAGTGGATGGAGAACTTTCAGAAAAAGGTTCAAGCATTAAACCAGCACTTAGCGAATAGCTGCCAATTGGCGCAAGGGATTGTTAATGACGCGACGTCAGCATTTGATATTCAGCATAAAACCAAGGCATCTATAAAGGCAACGGGGGCTGGGCTTTATGACGATATGTTCGGTTCGGTACAAGAACAAGACGGGGAAACTCCACTACGGAAATTGAAGAATAACGATCCAACCAAATATCAAGAAATGATCGGTAATATTGTTTGGAAGCAACTGAAAGTTAACTCTGTAAGTACCTGGTTTCAATATGGTGACACTGCCCTGCTTGAGGCGATGCTTTCACTTACTGGTTCGGTGATCGTTGGCGATTTGGTGGCAGATGCCAGTGGAGGTGATACCAACCCTGTCTCACGCCTCCCAGGAGGCTTAGTCTCCCTTTCAGATCTTGTAGGCGGCGGTCAAGTTAAAATCTATGAGTGTGACGATGATTGCTTGGCTCCAGCGAGAAAAACTGTCACCTTAACTAGCGTTCGTCAAAAAATTTATGAAGCGCTCACAGGAACAGATTCTCGACCAGGAATCATTTTCAAGTATAGAAGTAATATTGGTCCAATCACTTCCGATGAGCAAGCACTGATCACAAACCTTCCAGCCTCAGTAGGCACAATTATTCGTAACTTGGCTGCTCTTTCTGACAGTGTTGCTAATTCATTTGCAGATGAAAGTGCTACTGTTATTGCCAATGCGATCGTGTACGACCTAGCGACACAGATGATTTCCGCGGCAGAATTAGCAGTATCTAATGCCGACTCACCGCATAAAAATGAGGTAATGGGTCAGTTAGAGCGAGCGCGTATAAACATCGAGAACGAACATCGGCAGATGGTCGAGCAGTACGGTTCAGTCAGTGAGATTGTGACTCGCTACAACCAAATCATAAAAAATGTTCAGGCGCAACGTCTCAGCCTCACCAGCTCTAGGGGAGGTGCATGATGCCTGAGTTTACGATTTATAGCATCGGTGATTCGGAACTACTAGAGCAGGTACTGATTGCCGTTGCGATGATCACTGGGACGAATGACTTCACTAAAATGGCTTCCATCGGTCTTCTGGTGTCCGTGGTTATTGTGTGCGTTAAGGGGGTAGTACAGGGAGGGCGTGGTATTGAGATCCAGCAGGTGCTTATCGGCTGGATTGTATATGCAATGTTTTTCGGGGCATCAGCTCTGGTCAAAATCGAGGATGCCTACACTGGTGATGTCCGTGTTGTTGCCAACGTACCCTTGGGACCAGCCGCGATTGGGGGAATGATCTCGAATATCGGCTATGTCCTGACCGACAAGTTCGAGACCGGGTTTGCGACTATTACACCTCAGATAACGCGGAAAGGGTTTCTGTCCTCATTAGAGTTGATCAGTGCGCAACGCCAGCTTGCGGGAAATGCCGCACTCTGGGCTAGCTGGGATAGTGCTGTCGGAGGTGGCTCAGCAGACATGCAGCGTAGCTGGCGAAACTACGTTGCTGACTGTACCGCTATCCGTTATCAGTTGGCTGACGTATCCGAATCGAATTTGAAGAATCTGACCTGGCGCGAGGCATTGCGCTTTTCGTCAACGGTCTATGGTACTGAGATTTTTGTGTCACCTAGTGGGTCGACAACTCCAAATTGTACTGACGCCTGGACTGATCTAATGGTTGCCACGGATACGGCATTCGACTCTGGAACTTCTCATGAATCGATCAATTACCTACTGGGTCTGACTGTCGCTGGTACAAGTGGCGTTAATCCTGTGGCGGAAACAAACAACGCGCTTAATGACCTGTCGGCAACAGGAATCATTAGCTCTGACATGCTTAAGGCAGCGATCCTAACCCCGGTGCTAACCGAGGGCATGGGGCAATATTACGAGTCCATACAGCAAGGGACTGCCTCACTGATGATTGAGCAGGCGGTGCAGCAGCGAAATACTCAGTGGACTGCGGAGCAATCGGTATTTGCTACTGTTGTCAGGCCGATGCTGACATTTATCGAAGCTCTGGTATACGCCATTGTGCCGCTAATGGGGCTGCTCATCGTGCTGGGAATGATGGGGATTCAACTGGTCTTTAAATACTTTATGACGTTGATCTGGATTCAGCTATGGATGCCAGTTTTGGCTGTGGTGAATCTCTTTATCTATAATCGCAGCACTGCCTCCTTACAGGACTACATCACTTCTGGCGGTGATCCAACAAGCTTCGAGGGGATTCTTCACGTAACGGATATGATGAGCAATGATCTTGCTGTAGGTGGAATGATGGCTTCTGCCATACCAGTCCTTACTTTGTTCATTGTTTCTGGGTCAATTTACTCACTGAACTCTCTGGCTGGCCGCATGAGTGGTGGTGATCATATCAATGAGAAGATCTCTTCCCCTGACTTACTGCAACCTGCGCCGTTAGCCCAACAAATGCCAGCCCACGCTTTCAATGCTCTTCAGGGCGGCTTACAGGGAGGTGCTAATGGCCTAATTGATAAAATGAATTTCTCTAAAATGTCTTCTGAAATGGTAAGCAGTGGACATGCAAGAGCTGCGGTTGCCCAAGACGCTTTTCAGAATCAGCTCTCGAACTCATTCTTCTCTGGGAATAGTGCTGACAAGTCCTATCAACGACTCCAGAGTTTTGGGCAGATGCTGAGGGCATCTGATAGCAGTCAAGCCAAAGCGATAGTGAATGCTGGTCAACAGTACGCTAAAGAGCATGGCCTTGATGGATCTCAGACCAACGCAGTTATTGGTGCGATTGGTGCCAGAATGAGTGCTGGCGTGGATGCAGGAAAGTTGGTTTCAACTTTAATGGGGCCAGCTGGTTCGGTTGCCAGAAAAGCTGCTAAAGCGGCTGGAGCAGAAAATCCTGTAGATATGAGAGGAGACCTCAGTGCAAATGCTGAAACCCGCTCAACTGCCGCAAGAACTCAAATGACGAAGGATTTGGATCGAATTGCTAATGACATTGGATTCTCCAAGGATGATACAGCAGCACTGACCAATGATGTTGCTAATCAGATTAGTGACGATAAAACGCAGCGGTTTACTGAGTCTGTTGGTGAGGATCAGCGTCGTGGACTGACTCATACTGCCTCCCAGATGCTGACTGCTCAGGATACCTATCAGCGATTAGCAAGTGCTCAAGAAGTGCTGGGCAGTGTGACGTCAGTAGACATGCAAGCTATTGCTGGATCGGTTTTGAGTGATCAGGCGTCAATGGCGAATTTGAGCCAATACATGCGGCAGGCTCCTAGTGAGTTACGCCAGGCCGCAACTAATCGAGCACGACATTATAAAGGTCTTGGTATGGACGGAGACCGGGCTTCAGTGGGTGGGGCTCTGTATGCGATGCTTAACTCAGAAGATTTGCAACATAGAACTCAGGCAGCGGAAATTGTTGCAGGAACAATTGGAGCTAAAAACCCGATTGCAAATGCCAGTGAGGCGCAAAGGCACAGCCATTTAGATAGCGGGGCTCCCCAAATAGATAGCACACTAATCACCCAAGGGGAGAAAAACTTGAACGCCCCTAAATTGATGACAGCTGAGCAGAAAGCCAAACCTAAAACGGATCTTCCCGGAGGAGATAGCGATGTTTATGCCGCTCACGGTGAGAACCTGGATAACGTAAACGCGCAACACGGTCAAAATCGGAGCGATTTTACAGGGCAACGTTTAGGGGAGCTACGCAACCGCATTATGGCTAATGATGTTGCTCCCTCAACTTCATCTCAGGTTTTCGCTACAGCCGAAGGAGCTGGCCGATTTATCGAGAAATTATTTGGTGGAGCAGGAGCTGCTGTAGATGGCTTCTCTGATAATTTTGGAAGTTCAATGGGTCGTCTTGCCAGTATGACCTCTGAGCAGCGTGATCAATTCATTGAAGATGCTAAGCGTGGTGATGAATACGTTGAGCAGGAATGGGGGGTTGCAGGTAAGGCATTAACAGGAATGGCTTCCCTTGGTCGCGGTATTATGGGAGCGGGCGTATCAGGATACAACGCAGCTAAAGAGTGGCTGACTGGTGAATCGGATCTCTCCGAAGCAGCTAAAGGAATGAGTCTCCAGGAGAGAGGGATGTTTTTTGCGTCAGCATTGGCTGCTGCTAGTGAACACAGTGTTGAAGCTGCGGAACAGTTTGTTGAGCAATATGGTGATGAGTTTAGGAGTATGGCTACGGTTGCCGGGGCCGAAGCCGGGCTCAATCAAACAGGTGCTCAGTTGTTCGCGGCTTCATTGACAGGGGATGATCAGCAAGTCGCCAACTTGAGGGAGCAGATGCGAACTGAGGTTGGCGACACTGAACTTGCTGACCGTATGAGCGACATCATCCAGACTTCCGCAGACGCGGGTAAAGATCAAGCTGCTGGGTATCTTAATCCAGTGGCGCGATATATGAGTGTAAGCAGAGGTCAGTAGGTTCTTTCAACTGAGCTAATGTGCGGATCGTATGGGTGCTCATTCGGTCCGTAACAGTAGCTTGATGACCAAGATTGAGTGTCTCTGAGACTGTTTGTTGTGTATCTATTTTCAATATTATTAACATTCAGTATTGAAGATGCTGAGCGGCCATTGAGCCATTGTGCATAGAAGCACACGGCAATGATTAAAACAATCAGACCCAAAATTCCGGCTACTTTGACACAAAAGAACAAAGCAGCCATGAAGGCTGAAAACTTAATTGTTTCTCTGAACATTACTGATCCTCTATTAATTTAGATGTCCCTAATTGACATTTAACATGGAATTTATTTTTGTCAATGCGAGTGGAGGAATTTAGATGATAAATAAAGATAGAGATTTAGGTTATTTACTTGAAGAACTTAAAATACAAATGATCAGGGGGAGAGGTCCCTGGCTTGTAGGAAGAGTATCGCTTGAATATGAGGGAAAAGTGATTGTGGTAAGCGGGAAAGCCCTAGAGCTTATGTTGGAAAAAACACAGTCTATATTGTCGATGATACATGTTCGGGCGACTATCATCGCTGGACAAAGACGGAATCCTTTTCTCTTGTATTCAAAGGAGTATGAGAAATTATTTCTCATCATAGTGAAAGAGAATGAAGAATGCTTAGTTTTAAGAGACAAAATAAGATCGGACTATAAAATTAAAAGACCATAAAATGATTTCATAAAAAAATATCATGTGTGTTTTTTGAACTCCCACTTGACCCTCAAACGGGAAAGTATAAATTTATATCTAGGTTATTTATGAAACATGTTGATTTATTAAAAATGTTCCGTCAGAACAAAGTTGAAATTGTAATTCTGAGGGAAGTCAGAAAAAACTATTTTCAGATTGAAGTTAACGCTGAGATTCTTATTTCAAAAAGAGGAGGTAGGCGCGAATTGAAAATTGAGACAGCTAAAAAATATTTGGAACAGCTAGGGTGTGAAAAATTTGTCGTATTACTAAAGGATGAAAATAATGAAGAGGTTAATTTATTGGGTAGGAGTTAGCTATACGCTGGGTGTAGCAGCAACTGTAACATTCAGCGGTATTGAGACAAAGCAATGGTTATATGCATTAGCGTTTCCGGCCGTTGTTACAGCACTGTTTATTGCTCGTCCTAGCTTAGTCAGAAAAAACTGATAGAGGAGAGCGTTTCAATGACATGTAATAGCAGCTCCTTGATTCCGAAAATGATAGATCATGCTCAAAAGAGTTTTGGCGTAGCCCGATTTAATGAAAACGTATTTGAATTTGATCTGTGTCTATGGACGCTTTTGAAAAGCCTGTCCAGCCTTTATCCGAAAGAAGTCTCCGAGCAATTTTCTCTTCCATTGGATACTGTGGCCGCTTTGGCTTCGGCAAGCGAAAGTCAACTCAAACTGTTGTCATCTGGTGCCATAATCTCCTTCAAACTCTCTGGTTGTGAAAAGGACTACATCGAGTACCTAGAAGGTCACTATGATCACGTCAGCCTTATAAATAATCAGGATGCAGGGCTCAGCTCCGCCTATTGGCTGCTCATGGGCCGAATAGCACATGACAATACGGACATAGCAGCCCAGATATTTGATGTAACTACATCCCTAACCAAATCGGTGGCCGCAGCCACCGACAACCAGCTTCGTAGCTTAGCCTGTGACAAGGATATGCCATTCGTAATCCGTTTCTCTCCCGAACTGGTGAAAGAAATTCTGGAGAGTGACGAATGCCACGTTACTCATCTCATCTTAAAAAAACATCAACAATCTTTAAGCACTGGAGGCAGATATGAGCTGTAACAGTAACTTGTCACGATGGGGCATAGCTAGGAATATGGCACTCATAGGCTACATAAGCCAAATTATCATGATCGAAACCGGGCTCACTTATAAGCAGATTCGCAGATTATACAAAGAACTCAAAGATGAAGGACTTACGATCCGTAGGAAGAGCCACAAAGTTCGTGGTGGTGCAACAATTATCCATAGTCACACCTCAAAGATAGAAGCATCACTGCTAATGCAGCTCTATTTTAATATCACAGGAAAAGCAGCATTGCGATCTATCAACATCAATACTCTTCATTCTGCGTATAAACTTTACAGCGCAGTCAGAAGTGAAACGCTTGGTATGCATGGAGCGCGCTGGCAGATGCTAGATATTACAGACGCATGGTGTTTAGCCCAAGAGCTGCGGTCTGGTGAAGCGATGATAGAGACATGTCCTAGCTGTAAGTGCAATTACTTTACATCAGTGAATCAACGAACATCTGTGAATTGCCCTTTCTGCTTAAGCTCACCACAAGCTAGTAGCACAAAAAAAGAAGCAACGATTACGACAGTTTGATGCCAAATACACCCCAAATGGGCAATTACAGGTGCGTAAGAATTTTAAATACTGAAATAGCATGAACCATTGAAAACGGAGGTATCATCTATGGTTCATCACCCCACATCAAGGTTTATCTCGTGTGTGCTTATTGTCACAATGTCACTGTTGCCAACCCACGGATATACAAATCAACCAACAAATCCTGCTAAGACTGGTCGAGAAGCTCAAAATTTTGGTCTTGAAATGGCCGCAGAGTTTGAGCAGC
Organism: Vibrio sp. Vb1127; assembly: GCF_033338735.1. NCBI lineage: Bacteria > Pseudomonadati > Pseudomonadota > Gammaproteobacteria > Vibrionales > Vibrionaceae > Vibrio > Vibrio sp. Vb1127. Next base: position 78,995 of record NZ_JAWOTF010000014.1, read on the forward strand.
CCTCATATGAGGCTGGCAATGTTCACTTTAGCGGCGGTGAAGCCATCAATGTGAATGATCTTTTCCCTGGCACATCAGGCCAGAACGATGATCCGTTAAGTGACTATTTTGCAGACGGTACACAACCTAATGTGGACGCCCTGAAAAATATCTGGGACTCCAGTGATGGGATGGATGATGTAGGGAGCAACACTAAAAGCTCCCTGTGGCATGATGCTAACAGCGATAACCCTTCGGTTTCTGGAGCTGCTTATAAGGTTCTCCTCGATGCCACGAACCAGTCCAAGCCCGATTTCAGCAATGATCCGTTGATGAATCTTAGCCGAGAGACCTACGACAATATCGACATAATAGCCGAGGGGTTTGGGGATTGTTCGGCTGAAACCATTATCAAAGATAAAACCATTAAGTCACATGTGCCTGATTATTATACATGTGACCGACTGTATAAGCCTAAAGGTAACTGTGCTATCACTCATACGATAGAGATTGCCGCAGAGCCAGCTGATATTGTCTTTCTTATTGATAATTCGGGTTCAATGGGTGGGGTCATTCACGATTTAAGGAACAACGTAGGGGCTTTTGCTCAATTGCTAACACAAGATGGTAGTGATGATTTAAGGCTTGGAGGTGCTGTTTACAGGCACAGTGATTATATCTTTAATCGTGTGGAATTGACTCCGGATTTTAACGCTTTTAAAACTTGGCTAGATGGCGTGAATGCAGCTAGCGCACCTACTTACCCATTTGATGCTATTACATGGGCTGCGAATCATTACCAATGGCGTGGAGGGGATATTCGAAAGGTTCTTGTGTTAGTGGGGAACGATGATTCCGCTGGAAATAAGTCAGCAGCAATCTCTGCACTAGCTTCAAATCAAGTAGAGCTTTTTTCTTTTCACAACAGTGGGGAAGTAAAGAGCATTGGTACACCATTAGCTGATTACTTCTCAGGGCCTTTACTTTTAAAGTTTGCGCAGAATCTTACCGTTGTCTCCGATAGATGGACGCCTCAAAGTTGCATTGAGAATGGGATTGCTTCATTAGAGGAGTTCTGTACGGGTTCTTATAGTGCTTCACCATCTAATGATGATACGTGCGTAATGCTTTCTGGCTTCCAAGTATGTAAAGGCGATCCTGTTTATAATTTACTTGGTGAACCGCCTTTGCCCAATGTACCGAAGTTAGCTGCACGAGTAGATGTCTCACAATTAGAATGTTCATTTAACCAGGGGCAAGGAACTTGTTGGTTCGATAAAGATGGCAACGAGCAATGTCTGGAAAATTACCAAGATATTGAGCAGTGTAAAAAATATGAAGATAACCCCCAATGTGGTTTCATTAGCTCAGAGTGTGTTGATGGAGCGAGAGGCTCACAAGGTAACTGTTATGTGCATGAAGAGAAATATGATTGTGGTTACGATGTAGAAGTACCTAGCTTAGAAAAAGAAACCGAGTATTCATGTGGTGGGCCAATCCGATGTATGGGGGATGATTGCCTTGATATAAACAAAACTCAGAGTGCTGATTTTGCAAGAGCTTCTGCATTGTTAAATGCGGCACAGTTCATGACTCAGGATATGAGCTGTGAAGATATTACAGGAGAGAACAACACATATTGTAAAGCGTTTAGCGGTGATCAAGGCGAGTGTAAGGTAGCGGTTGGCGGTGCTCAGGATTGTTGTGAAAAGCCTAGCGGCTTATCGATGGGGGATTATCTCACACTTATCATGTCAGTGCCGAAACTGGACGGTGCAATTCTTTCTCTTCAAGATGGCAGTGCAATAAAAGGTGCATATCAGGCTATCCGTGATCCTGCTATAAGTGGGTGGACAGAGATAACGAAACCTTTCACGTCTTATATGGAAAATATTACAGGTGCTATTGATAACTTTACTAAGCCAATAACCGACTTAGCTAAAGAGGCTATCCAAGCGTTAAAGGATGAAATCGCCAAAATTACAGGTAAGGCTCTTGGTAATGCATCTGCTACGGGGAGCACAGGTGTTGCTGTTGATGCACCCGAGGGGATGATGGAACAAATAGTCGGAGAACAAGCGGCGAGTATGCTCAGCGGCATTATGGCCGCATATACCGCTTACGTAGTGGCAATGATGATCATTCAGATTGTGTGGAAATGTGAAGAAGAAGAATTTGAGCTTAATGCAAAAAGAGCTTTGAATAGTTGCCATCAGGTTGGGTCATATTGCAAAACAAAAGTGCTTGGTGCTTGTATCGAGAAGCGCCAAACTTACTGTTGTTTCAGTTCGCCATTATCAAAAATTATCCAGCAACAAATCAGACCGCAGTTGGGGCTGAGTTGGGGTTCTGCGAAGGCTCCTCAATGTGACGGCATTCCTTTGAACCGTTTGGCTGAGGTTGACTGGGAGCAAGTAAACCTCGATGAATGGTTAGGATTGTTACAGGCGAATGGTAAGTTTCCAGAGTCATCTGCGATTGACCTTGATAGCTTAACTGGTGCTGGGAGTATTTTTAATACCGATGGCACTCGTTTGAATGCTGAGGATAGAGTTCATGCTCGCCTAGAGGGAGTTGATCTGGAAAAGGTTCGTAAGGATATAGCGGATTCAATCTTGCTGGACAAAGGAGCTGGGAACTAACAATTATAGATATGCGTCTGTGTTACTCTGAAATGACTAGTGCAGGCAAAGGGGGAACTATGGAATTATGGATTTGGTTGATTGGTCTTATCGCCACGATCGCCAGTGTTGGGGGGGTGTTTTGGTACGCAGGGCACTACCAAAGTAAGCCGAAACGGGATGTCTCTAAATGATCTCTAGAGTTAGGTATCGTGTTGTTTTCGGCAACCCTACTCGATATCTTTTCAAGCGGTAAGTTAATAAGTTCAGTTGCTTATAGTTAATTAGGGGCAGTACCAAGTGTACCGTTTTTAACTGTACCGTCTGGCTGGTACAGTTTTCAGCATTTACTTGTGGCTGGAATTTATACCACCCCTTGTAGCTTAAGCAACTTCGAGATATTTGGACTTATACCTAGTTTGGTGAAACTGTACCGATTCGCGACAAAACGGTACACCAACTCCTTGGGGTAACTGTACCGGTCGCTGATTCATTTGAGTCAACAATGCTGACTTGCAAAACAAACGAGGGTTTTCTTTCCAGGATAGGCTTCTTTCTCATTTCCTCAAGAAAGCTAAGTTTCTTGTAAATAAATCCGTAAATTAATCAATGTAAAAATAAGGGTGCTTAAGTTTACAGGAGGGGCTATGAGAATTGGCTATGCACGTGTCAGTACTGACGAGCAGGATACCTCACCTCAGATCGATGCGCTCAAGTTAGCTGGTTGTGAGCGGATCTACAGCGAGCACATCAGCGGAAAATCGAAAGAGAGGCCCGAGCTAGAGCGATTGCTAGATGCTGTGCGGAATGGTGACGTGGTGATAGTTCAGAGGCTTGACCGCTTGGGACGTAGCTTAAAGGATCTCATCGAGCTACTGGATTGTTTCAATCAGAGAGGGATTAAGTTCATATCGCTGAGTGAGAACATAGACACAACGACAGCAACAGGAGAGCTGGCCTTCCATATGATAGGAGCCATTGCTCAGTTTGAACGTCGCCTAATCTCGGAACGGACCAAAGTTGGTCTAGCTGCGGCCCGAGCGCGTGGCCGAAAGGGGGGGCGGAAAGCAAAAATGAGTAGCGCTGATGTTCGCAAGGCACAGGCTATGTTGCTTGATCCTACTGTAACAAAAACGGAAGTTGCAGAGCATTTTTGTGTCAGTAGACCGACATTGAATAAGTACTTAGGTCAGTAGCGTGTACGACATTTCTTACTGTTAAATTTCATGATTTTTGGGTTTTGTTTCATCTTTGTTTTGTTTTTTTTCATATTGACGGTGTTAATTTCACTTATTGATATTTTTTTTCAGCTATGCTCTAATCTGAACATTAGACTTAAGGTGATTGAGATGTTGTTCATACCGGAAATTTTGAAAATTATTGAGGGAGGAGTTAAAAGCAACTCCTCTCAAGTTATTGCATATGCAGAGTTGCTTGCAGATAAGATGGAAAAAGAAGGGATGGATAGGCCTGCTAAGAACATAAGAAAGAAGCTATCTTCTCAGTCTGCTTCCGGACTGTCTTCGACGTCTGTAGCAAACATGCAAGGCGCGATTCTACCTGTTGATAGAGATAGTCGCTTGACTCTAGGTGATGAAACTTACCCATGTATCGATGATATATCTATAGAACTACCAACGTTTGTTGAGCAATCTGTAAGTGAGTTTTTATCTTTTATTGATAAAGCGCACTTATTAGCTGATGCGGGCGTTGGCATTACACCGTCAATGCTTATATATGGTCCTCCAGGCTGTGGAAAAACTCAATTAGCTAAGTACATATCTGCTCATTTGGGTCTACCTTTGATTACTGCACGAGGAGATACTCTAATATCATCATTTTTGGGGTCTACAGCAAAAAACTTGAGAAGCTTATTTGATCATGCAGCGCAGAGACCATGTGTATTATTCTTAGATGAATTTGATGCTTTTGCTAAAGCGCGAGACGATCAGCATGAGCTAGGTGAGCTAAAGAGAGTTGTTGTTAGCCTTTTGCAAAATATAGACGCTCTACCAGAGGGAACCATTTTGCTTGCGGCAACAAATCATGAAGATTTACTAGACCCAGCAGTTTGGCGACGCTTTGCATACAGAGTTCAAATCCCTCTTCCAGACATCGATACCAGAGAGAAGTTAATTCATGGTTTTCTTGGACAGTATTGTCCAGCGAATATTAAAACACTTGTTGAGATCACTGATGGGATGAGTGGAGCTTTAATTGAGCAGGCTTGTAAAGCGGAAATTCGTAATTCAATCATAAGTGGAAAGGATCAAATAAGTGTAGATTCACTGGTTTTAAAGTTGGTTGGTGAAATGTATCAGGATGTGATCCGCTCAGGGTTAAGTGTAGAAGAAAAAGCTATAAAGTTGAGGGAAAGGAATAAGAAAATATTTACTGTCAATCGCCTTTCCGCGTTGTTGGGGATTTCTGTAGGAAAAGTTTCAAAAATTACTTCCACAAAAGGCTAGGAGCTTATGAATAAAAAAGACAACCCTATTCAAGTAGTTTCGATTCGTGAAACTGATCATCGACCTCCAGGCCCGATGAGCTCTAATGATAAAATATTCGGGGATGGTGCAAGCAGGGAAAGACGCGCACAACTTGCAAAAGAAGTTAAGGAAGTATCAGATTACTTTAAGTTGTCTTTTAATAAGTGGCCGACCTTACCTGTAGTGGCAAAAGTTACGTTGAAAGAGGAAGCACTAGCAAAGTCTCATCGTCCTACAGCTCTTTTCTCCAAAACTACATGCCCAATTATCGGTACAATGGATTACGGTGAGCTATTAGTTAGTGCAACACAATCCGGACTTGATGCTTTACAACGTCGGATAAAAAACAATACGGCGAAAAAACAAACTGCAAACATTTCAGCGATAGAAAAAATAGAACCTTATATCGCAGGTGAATGGATTTCCCGTATTTTAAAAAATGACAGTAAAAAAGTTAAATTAAAGCTATTTGATCATAAGGATCAAGAAAGAAACGAGTCATTGGAAAAAGCTTTTTCAGAGTTTGTTGGTAACAATGAACTTAATGTAAACCGAGTTCGTTATGGTAAACAGGAAGTATTAACAGTAGACTTTCACAAGGGAATAGAGAAAAAATTGGCGGGTTTTGTTGGGTTAAGATCTGCTGCACCTATGCCAGAGTATTTTCCTTTAGATATGAATCTTCAGGTTACTCCTATTGCTAATGCTAACTTGGAACATTGTCCCGCACCTTTGGTGGGAGAGGATTACCCTGTGGTTGGCGTAATTGATTCTGGTGTTTGTCCGAAGTGCAGTCTTTTAGACCCTTGGATTGTTGCAAGAGAATCGTATGTCCCTCTTGGTATGGAAGATTATGGTCATGGAACTATGGTCGCAGGGCTGGTAGTGAATAGCCACCGTATAAACCATAGTGATCCTGCCTTTCCGATGTCTCAGGCAAAAATTGTTGATGTTAATGTTTTTCCAAAAAACTCCAATGTTTCAGAAGAAGATTTAGTCGCGATAATTGAAGAAGTGGTAGTTAAATATCCGTCAGTTAAAGTATGGAACTTATCTTTAGGAGCATCTTGTCCTGTAGGTTGTAGTGAATTTTCTGACTTTGCTCGTTTTTTGGATGAAATGCATGATGAATATGGCTGTTTATTTGTTGTCGCGGCGGGAAACCAAAATGATGCCGCATTGTGGCCAACGACGTCAAAAGCTCCAACTTTAAATAGAATATCTTCGCCAGGGGACTCTATAAGAGCTTTGACTGTTGGCAGTATTGCCCATAAAGATACTCCAACGACCCTGGTCAAAATGGGAGAGCCATCTCCTTTTTCTCGCATTGGTCCTGGCCCCTGTTTTATCCCTAAACCAGAAGTCACTCATTACGGGGGCAACAATACCGCAGCTGGGAGCTTTGCCCAAACAGGTGTTTTGTCCATGGGGCCAAACAATATGATTTATGAGTCAATAGGAACAAGTTTTGCCACACCGATTGTAAGCAGCCAGGCGGCTTCTTTGCTTCATTATTTAAAAGGGCATAGTGTAGATGATATCCCGCCAGAGCGAATTAAAGCTTTAGTCATACACTCTGCTTTGTTAGCTAATCCTAAGGTTAACTCTGATTCTATAAATGGGCATGGTTTTGGTAAACCTTCCGATATCGTTGATATGTTATATTGCGATCCTCATTGTATAACACTGTTTTTTGAAACGGACTTAAAACATGGCGGTTTTGAGTTTGAACGGTATCCTTTTCCTATTCCGGACTGCATGCTAACTGATGAAGGTAAGTTTAAGGGGGAGATAGCTATGACATTAGTTTATTCTCCAATAACTGATGAAGACTACGCATCGGAATACTGCCGAACAAATGTAGATGCTGGTATGGGAAGCTATGATAAAGACGATGAGGGAAAAAGAAAGTTCCACTCTCGGGTTCCTGCTGCACCAAAGGATATAAGTAAGTTGTATGAGAAGTCACGAATTGAGCATGGCTTTAAATGGTCTCCTGTCAAAGCTTACCATCATATATTTCCGCAAGGTGTTAGTATTGATACATGGCGCTTGAAGTTGAAGGTCGAGCGACGAGCAGAAGAACAAAAGCCTGAAGTACCTCAGCGTGTATCATTAGTTGTTAGTTTAAGGGCTTTGGACCCTTCTCAACCTGTGTATAACGAAGCCATTAGGAAGATGAACCAATCTGGCTGGGTTACGCATGATATAGATGTTAATGTGAGAGTTAGACAGTAACGGAGTAATGTGCAGCACCTTTTGGGTGAGGTCTAAGGTAGTTAAAAGCAAAGGTAAAGAGAAGTGCAGCCTAGACAGGCTACTCAATCGTAGCCCAGTCTTAATGCTGCATTCTTTTGCTTTTATTGCTTTACTTGAGTCGCATTGGGATGTTTGCCTTGAGCAGGGGCTGGTTTGGGAATGAAAGTTACATCAATACCAACAGGTAAAGGCCAAGCTTTCCGTCTCTTCTGCATAGATTTGTTGGTGTAGAATACCTGATGTGACTTTTTGCAGCGTATAATTGCATAGCCAGCCGTTGCACTAACTACTTCACCCTGGCGTCTGGTGTTGATTTCATGCCTTTCTTTCCATTCAATAATGTCTGGAACAGAAGGAAGTCCCGATGCTAACATTTTACTTCGCCATAGCGTATGTTGAGAGCAGGCTATTCCCATCAGTTTGTCGTTGTCTATGACAGACAACAACTTTAAGTTGTTGGGATTGATCCAACGGATGACTTTTAAGCACTGTTCGTAATGTGCCACAACAGTATTTATGCTGTCATCGGAATCAAATAAATCTGTTGCTTTCCAGATCGGTTCATGATGTGCGATACGATTTCTAAGTTTATTGATTTCGAATAAGTTTGAGCTGATATGGTTAATACTCAAAGGTGTGCCGTTTAAGTCCTTAGCATATGGAAAAACTAAACTGTTAAGACTCGGCCAAAGCTCAATAATAGGAGGATTTGCAGGAGGTTGGCTTGAACGATGGTTTTTGTCCGTTAAGTGTACCCAAAAACCAAACGTTAGTTTTGCAATTAGATTATCAGGTGTAATAGCTTTCCCCTCTCTAACTAAATCCCCCTTAGCTTTAGTTATCTGTTGAAATGCTGGGCGATTATTTTGATTTGTATAAGAATTGCAAAACCAAAATCGGTCGATATTAGCTTTCTCTTTGGTCCAATCTTGCTGTTGAAAACTTGCTTCGACTAACTTCTCATGATATTCGATGTAAGCATTATTAATAGCATTGCGCAAAGAAACTTCTAATACTTGAAGCACGGGATAAAAGAGACCTGATAGCTGTTTGTTCCACGCATATAGTCCTAAGCTTTGTTCATCGCTTGCATCGCATAAGTTTGGCTTTTTGTAAGTAGAGAGTCGAGGGCTTGATAGTGTTTTAATTATTGATTCTACAGGCATATTAGTGTTCCGCTGTGATGATGATAAAGTATACCTATACTTCCGACGGTGAACAAACTACTTGACATAGGGCTGGGATTAGCTAGAATCCAACTATCGACGGAAACGTCACTAGATTGAAAGCGCGGTACAGTGTGAAGCTGGTTGGTCTTAGACCCCGTTAGCGAGATATTTTCGAAGGGCTCCTTTTAGGAGCCTTTTTCGATCTAACTTTCCTATCCTGCCTACTTGCATCTTGTTAACTGCACTCTGTTTCTATTTATTAGGTCCAAACTTCTAATTGGTTAAGCTTGGATTAGTTCCTCAATGTCCGCTTTTAGAAAATGAACTGACGTCTTTTATTTTTGTTTTATCTCAATAAATCGTGTTTTTATGATGTCTTGTGAGGTTTTTCACTGACTTGATCTAGTTGTTTTAATCTTTGGAGTGAATTGAATTTTTCATGCACGCGATTTGGGAAAAGCTCAGTGTAAATTTGCCAAAGTGTGTTTAGATTTCTATGACCAGTCACTTGAGCTACTTCTTCAATGGAAAAACCTTGTTCAAATAAACGGCTTGCTCCTTCTCTCCTAAGATCATGATATCTAAGGTCTTGGATCCCTAGTGAGCTTCTTACACGTTGGAAGCCTGCGGAAACACTTTTGCTGTTGTAGGGGAAGATACGGTCGCAAGTTTTAGGCTGTCTATTCAAGATTTCCCAGGCTTCTCCTAAAAGTGGAACCCACATATGATTCCCTTCTTTTTTACGAGGGTCTTTACGATCCCGTACCTTAACAGCTCTAGTTCCTTCGTCTACGTCTTCCCATAGAATTTTGCACACTTCTCCAATCCGCATACAGCTCAAAATAGAAAAATCTAGAATATCTAAAAATGGGATATGAGCGGCACGATGTTCTTGTCTTCTCCGAAGTTCTACTTTGATTCTGTTCAGCTCTGACGTTTCAGGGCGTCGGCTTCTTCGGTTTGATTTAGCAATTAGATTGTGTTGATAAAGAGTATAGTAAGCTTCCTGTACGACAGAATCGTTAACATCTATACCAAAAATTGGCTTTGCTGCTCTAAGAACACTGCGAAGATATGAAATATCACCGGACACTGTTTGAGGGCTTGTTCCCGCGTCATTACGATCTTTACAGTGCTGAACAAGGTTGGCTACGGTCAACTTGTTCGCTTGTATTTTCGCTAATTCTGTATCAATTAGCATGTTAAGACCGTAACGTTTTGAACGACCAATACCTTTCGCAATGTGAGGTTCATTTAAGTACATGATGATCAGCTCTCGAAGAGTAACTTCTGGGGTTTTACCTGGTAGGCCATGCGTTTCGAGTTTAGATACAAGCGCCGTCCCCCATGCTTTTGCGTCGGCTTTTTTCCCGAAAGTACGAGATTCACGATATACTACGTCATTACCTTTTTTTAATCGAACAACACATCTATATCGCAGTACCCCTTTGCTGGTTTTACGTCTCTCCAATGTAAAGCTGGCCATCTATGGTTCCTTGATAGTTGTTCGAATGCGTGCCCCATATGATACTGGGATACATATGGGGCACGCAATAGCGAAAAATGATTGAGAATAATTGAAAATGAACCGAGAACAGAAAATAGATAATTCTTTGCAAAATATAGACTTGTCTAGTAATATTGATGTGTCAAAGAGTGGGAGATTTAGCGTAGCACCCATGTTAGATTGGACTGATCGTCATTGTCGCTACTTCCATCGCTTAATGACCAAAGAAACCCTGTTGTACACTGAAATGGTGACGACAGGTGCGATCATTCATGGAAAAGGAGATTTCCTGGCTTATAACGAAGAAGAGCATCCGTTAGCCCTTCAACTTGGTGGTTCAAACCCAGCAGATTTGGCTACGTGTGCCAAGCTAGCGCAAGAGCGTGGCTACGATGAGATTAACCTAAATGTGGGGTGTCCATCTGACCGCGTACAAAACGGTCGATTTGGTGCTTGCCTAATGGCTGAACCGCAGTTAGTTGCGGATTGTGTCGCAGCAATGAAAGACGTGGTCGATATCCCTGTAACAGTCAAGACTCGCATTGGTATTGATGATCAAGACTCTTACGAGTTCCTAACGGATTTCGTTTCTATTGTTTCAGAAAAGGGTGGCTGTGAGCAGTTCACTATCCATGCTCGTAAAGCTTGGTTAAGTGGTTTAAGCCCAAAAGAAAACCGCGAGATCCCACCATTGGATTACCCACGCGCTTACCAATTGAAGCAAGACTTCTCACACCTAACGATTGCGATTAACGGTGGCGTGAAATCATTAGAAGAAGCAAAAGCACATCTTCAGCATCTTGACGGTGTGATGATTGGTCGTGAAGCATACCAAAGCCCATATCTACTGGCATCGGTAGACCAAGAGTTGTTTGGCTCTAATGCTCCAGTGAAGAAACGCAGCGAAATTGTTGAAGAGATGTACCCATACATTGAAGCGCAATTAGCGAAAGGTGCGTACCTTGGTCACATTACCCGTCACATGTTAGGTTTGTTCCAAAGCATGCCCGGTGCTCGTCAATGGCGTCGTCATATCAGTGAAAATGCGCACAAACCAGGTTCTGGTCTAGAAGTATTGCAAGACGCGCTAGCTAAGATTCCAAAAGAATTGAATGTGTAAAATTCGCCAGTGAATGGCTAAAATTACCAACTAAAGAATGATAAAGCCAGAGTGCAGAAATGCCTCTGGCTTTGTTTTTTTATTAAAAATCATAATCTTAACTTCGTTTCTGTAAGTTGGTATGGAAACTGCTCTGTTTATTGAAAACAAATGGAGAAGTGATTATGTTGGAGCTAATCTTTATTTTAGTCTTTGCGGCGACCTTGTTGGTTACGGGGATCACAATGATGACCGTATTCGCAGCAACTGGTATTGCGTTAGTTGTGATGTTTTTACTGGGAATGGTTGGAGCGGTACTCAAACTATTACCATGGTTAATCGTGATTGCATTGGGTATTTGGTTCTTCAAGAATTACGTTGCTCAGCCCCGCTATAAATAATGAGTAACATCATTTAGTTGATGGAGAGGCGTGAGAATATGGTATATTTCCTCTCACGTCCTCTACGTGAATATCAGCTATCTCGGAGTAAATACTACATGACAAATAAAGCGAACATCGCTTTAACGGCATTATCGTTGGCAGTATCTTTTCCTGTTTTTGCAGAGTACTCTGTATCGACAAAAGTCGGCGCAGAGGTATGGGCTGCCGACACTAAAGTTAATGAAGCGAGACGAGATAGCAGTACCACAGGCACTTTTTACGCGGCGATTGAACATGATGTTAAATACGTCCCTAATGCGCGCCTTCGTTACTCAAGTGTTGATGCGAATTACATGGGGTTCGATAAGCTCGATTTAACCTTGTATTACCACGTTCTAGAGCATGATTTATTGCACTTTGATGCGGGTCTTACGTTCAGTAATTTAAGTGACACTAAATATATTGATGCTGGCTCAAGCAGGCGTGTAGAAGAATTTGATGAGCTGATTTGGGCTTGGTATGGCTACGCAGAAATTCAAGTTCCGGATACAAAATTTGATGTGATTGGTGAGATAAACTTTGGTGACAACAAAGGTATCAAAAGCACCGATTTCATGGCAGGTGTTCAATACAATGTACCGCTCGAAAAAGCTCGACTGGCTTTTCGTGGAGGTTACCGTGTGATTGATTTAGAGTCCGATAAATTCATGTCGGATCTAGGGAAAGAGTTTATTTTTGCTAACGGCTTCTTTGTGAGTGCGGAATACGCGTTCTAAATTCAGCCATGTTAGATATTCGATTTACTTAAAACGTCGCTTTATAAGCGGCGTTTTTTTATATCACTTCATTATATCTAATCGAAATTTCTCCCTATTTGGCTGACTTAGACCATGCTTACCTAGGAGCAATGTGAAAGTTAAAGCAGGGATAGCGATGACAATAAATGAACTAAGACATCTATTCCGTGAAAATCAGCTTATCGAAGCGATTATTGAGCCTGCAATCCAAGAGGGTGGTTGGGTTGTAGAGTTCAGACATGCGCGCGGTGGTTTTGTTTTTCTAACGGACAGTCACGGCGAAGAATGTCTTTATGAAGATTTGGATACTGCGTCAAAATCGGCAATGGCAGTAGGCTTTCAACAAGTCCGCATTGAAGATCGATGAGCAAAAAGTAAGCCGTTCTTACTTCCAAAAAGTTATAAAACATTCACTTCTATTCTTTCTTGTTATTAAGGAGAGTGGGTACTCTATCGTCACGCAATGAATAGGGATGTCGTGATAATGTCTTTTCAAAAGAATGAGTATTCTCACAAGAATGTGTCTGAAGATAATAATGGGCAAGGAGGAAATCCTCCAATCGCAAGCCCTCTGAATGACCAACAAATTAGCTCACTCCAACAAACTGTCTCTGAGTTGTCTTCACAGCAACTTGCTTGGGTCAGTGGGTATTTTTGGGGATTAGCTCAAAATCAACCAAACACAGCGGTAACGCCAATTGCACAAGCGACGGCAGCCGTATCAGCGAAGCCAGCAGGTAAGTTGAGTATTATTTTTGCTTCCCAAACGGGCAATGCTAAAGGTGTTGCTGAAGCTCTGGAGCAGGAAGCAAAAGCAGAAGGAATTGCAGTCGAACTTGTTGATGCAAGCGATTACAAAGGTAAAAACTTAGCCAAAGAAACGCATGTCATTATTGTGGCATCGACTAACGGCGAAGGCGAAGCGCCAGACAATGCCATTGAGCTACATGAGTTTTTGCAATCGAAGAAGGCACCTAAGCTGCCAAACCTGCAATATGGTGTTATTGCATTGGGAGATTCTAGCTACGAGTTCTTCTGTCAGACCGGTAAAGACTTCGACACTTACTTATCAAAGCTAGGCGCGACTCCATTTATCGAGCGTCTTGATTGCGATGTGGATTATGAAGCCCCTGCAACTGAATGGCGTAAGAATGCGTTAGACAAGGTAAAAGATACACTGTCTTCTGGCTCTGAAGCGGATGTGGTTCAACTTCCTGTGGGTCAAGCTGTGACTGCGCACTCTCCTTACAATAAACAAAATCCGTACACTGCGACGTTACTGACCAGTCAAAAAATCACGGGCCGTGACTCTGGAAAAGACGTTCGTCATATAGAAATCGACTTAGAAGGCTCGGGCTTAACGTATCAGCCTGGTGATGCACTAGGTGTGTGGTTTGAAAATAGCTCGGAACTTGCAAATGCCATTCTTGGTAAGGTCGGTTTGTCTGGGGTTGAGACTGTTGACGTTGATGGTGAAAGCTTGTCAATCCACAGTGCTCTTGTGAGTAAATATGAAATCACAACATCTAACCCACAGCTCATCACAAAGTTTGCCGAGTTATCCGGTAGCAAGAAACTACAAAAGTTAGTTGAAGATAAAGATAAGCTTCGCGAGTACTCTGCAAATACTCAAATCGTTGATGTACTGGCAGAAAAGAAAACCAAGTTAACCGCAGATGAATTGATTGGTTTGCTTCGTCGTCTTACTCCACGCCTTTACTCTATTGCATCAAGCCAAGAAGAGGTCGATGAAGAAGTACACCTAACGGTTGCTTTGGTTGAGTACGAACAAAACGACGAAAAACGATATGGTGGAGCGTCTAGTTTCTTAGCACAGCGTCTCGAAGAGGGAGATGAAGTTAAAGTATTTGTTGAGCATAACAACAACTTCAAACTGCCGGAAGATGATAGCACTCCAATTATCATGGTTGGTCCTGGCACAGGGATCGCACCATTCCGTAGCTTTATTCAGGAACGTGAAAACCGCGATGCTGAAGGCAAAAACTGGTTGTTCTTTGGTGATCGCACGTTCACTCAAGACTTCTTGTACCAAGTGGAATGGCAAAAGTATCTCAAGTCAGGAGTACTAAGCCGATTGGATGTTGCCTTTAGTCGTGACCAAGTAGAAAAGGTTTACGTACAACATCGCATCTTAGAAAACGCAGCTCAAGTGTGGCAGTGGATCCAAGAAGGCGCTTATATCTATGTCTGCGGTGATGCAACGCGTATGGCAAAAGATGTGCACGACGCATTGGTTATCGTTGCTGAACAAGAAGGCAAGATGCCGCGTGACGATGCAGAACAATTTATTAATGATCTACGTAAAGCGAAACGTTATCAGAGGGATGTGTACTAATGACTTTTTCTACGGACAATAATAAGCAGGTTGTATTAGGTGAAGAGTTAGGGCCGCTATCTGATAACGAGCGCCTGAAGCGAGAAAGCAACTTATTACGTGGCACTATTGAGCAAGATTTACAGGACCGTATTACAGGTGGCTTTACTGCCGACAACTTCCAGTTAATTCGTTTCCACGGTATGTATCAACAAGACGATCGTGATATCCGTAATGAACGCACAAAGCAAAAACTGGAACCATTACATAATGTGATGCTTCGTGCTCGTATGCCTGGAGGCATCATCACGCCAACGCAATGGTTAGCGATCGACAAGTTCGCAACGGAGCACTCTTTATATGGAAGTATTCGTCTGACGACTCGCCAAACGTTCCAGTTTCATGGGGTATTAAAACCGAATATTAAGTTGATGCATCAAACGCTCAACAGTATTGGTATTGATTCGATTGCAACCGCGGGTGATGTAAACCGTAACGTGTTGTGTACCACTAATCCAGTGGAGTCAGAGTTACACCAAGAAGCTTACGAATGGGCGAAGAGAATCAGTGAACACCTGCTTCCGAAAACACGCGCTTATGCAGAGATTTGGCTAGACGGTGAAAAAGTAGAAAGCACGGAAGAAGACGAACCGATTCTAGGCAAGAACTACTTACCACGTAAGTTTAAAACTACAGTGGTTATCCCACCGCAAAATGACGTAGATGTACACGCTAACGATCTCAACTTCGTAGCGATTGCAGATAACGGCAAGCTGGTTGGTTTTAACGTCCTGGTCGGCGGCGGCTTAGCGATGACGCATGGCGATACATCAACTTATCCGCGCCGCGCTGACGACTTTGGCTTTATTCCGCTGGACAAGACACTTGATGTTGCCGCAGCTGTAGTAACAACTCAGCGCGACTGGGGTAACCGTTCAAACCGTAAGAACGCAAAAACCAAATACACATTGGATCGTGTAGGTAGCGATGTCTTTAAAGCGGAAGTCGAGAAACGTGCTGGTGTTAAGTTTGAGCAAAGCCGTCCATATGAATTCACAGAACGTGGTGACCGTATTGGCTGGGTAGAAGGAATTGATGGTAAATATCATTTAGCGCTTTTCATCGAAAACGGTCGCTTATTAGACTTTCCAGGTAAACCACTTAAGACGGGTGTTGCTGAAATTGCCAAAATCCACAAAGGCGATTTCCGCATGACAGCGAACCAAAACCTAATTGTTGCGGGTGTACCTAAAAACGAAAAAGCGAAAATTGAAAAGATCGCTCGTGAACATGGCTTAATGGACGACGGCGTAAGTGAACAGCGTAAGAACTCAATGGCGTGTGTTGCTTTTCCAACTTGTCCGCTAGCGATGGCAGAAGCTGAACGTTTCCTTCCTCAGTTTGTTACTGATGTGGAGGGGATTCTGGAGAAGCACAACCTACCAGAAAATGACAACATCATTTTGCGTGTAACTGGGTGTCCAAATGGTTGTGGTCGCGCAATGTTGGCTGAAATTGGTCTAGTTGGCAAAGCGCCGGGTCGTTACAACTTGCACCTAGGTGGTAACCGTGCCGGTACTCGAGTACCAAAAATGTATAAAGAGAACATCACGGATAAGCAAATCTTAGAAGAGATTGATCTGCTGGTGGCTCGATGGTCGAAAGAGCGTGAAGAAGGCGAAGCCTTTGGCGATTTCACTATTCGTGCTGGCATTATCCAAGAAGTGCTCGTATCAAAGAGGGACTTTCATGCTTGATTCTGTAGCATCCAAGCTGGAGCTCACAGAGTTACTGACATTAACAAAGACGGAGCAAATCCTCCGTCTTGCTCAAATTAATGTCGAGCTCGAAAAGCTTTCAGCACAAGAGAGAGTAGCGTGGGCTTTAGATAATCTAGAAGGCGAGTTCGCGGTTTCTTCTAGTTTTGGTATTCAAGCCGCGGTTATGCTTCATTTAGTTACTCGCGCCAAAGCGGACATCCCCGTCATTCTAACCGATACTGGTTACCTGTTTGCTGAGACGTACCGATTTATCGATGAGCTGACAGATGCTCTCAACCTAAATTTAAAAGTTTATCGAGCCAAAGAAAGTGCGAATTGGCAAGAAGCTCGATATGGAAAATTATGGGAGCAGGGTGTAGAGGGAATTGAAAAATACAACAAGCTCAATAAAGTTGAGCCGATGCGTCGAGCGTTAAAAGAGCTTAATGTTGGAACGTGGTTCTCTGGATTGCGTCGAGAGCAAAGTAAATCTCGTGCAGGTTTACCGATTCTATCAATTCAGAACGGTGTGTTTAAATTTCTACCAGTAATTGATTGGACTAATAAAGACGTTCATTACTACTTAGAACAACACGGCCTTAAATACCACCCATTATGGGATGAAGGTTACCTTTCAGTTGGTGATACACATACCACTCGTAAATGGGAGCCGGGAATGTCAGAGGAAGAAACTCGATTCTTTGGCTTAAAGCGAGAATGTGGCCTACACGAAGATGATGGCTCTGAACAAGATGGGTCTGGCATATAGCCATAATGCTCTTTAAATAGAGTTTAGGTTAAGTTTAATAAAGATAGCTGCAACAAAGCAGCTTTCTTTATTTATGGTACTTGAAAAATACGTCTCAAAGAACAACTCTGTGGATAAGTTGTGTGAGAGTTTGGGGTAAAGTTGAATAAATAAAGGTTTGATCGAAAACTCATCGTTTAACCATTATTTTTGCAATTTTTGAAAAATAACACTTGCCAATGTGAGCGCGATCTCTATAATGCCTCCTCGTCGACAGGGCAAGGGCTCACAAGGGTTTAAGCGAAGTTGATAAGGCTGAAAAGAAAAACGAAATAATTTGAAGAAAGTGTTTGACACAATAAATTATATCGCTAGAATGGCCGCCTCTTCCGAAGTGATGTCAATCACAAAGAAGAGTTGCTCTTTAACAATATAGACCTATCAATCTGTGTGGGCACTCGTTGATGATAATCCAATTCGATACCTCGGTATCAAATTAGGTTTCAATGATACGAAGTGACCATTGAATCGAAAGATTCAGCACAGTCAATTCAAACATTACTTCTGC
>NZ_JAWOTF010000015.1:0-88840 GCF_033338735.1 Vibrio sp. Vb1127
AAGAATTTGCTTGGCGACCATAGCGTTTTGGACCCACCTGATTTCCATGCCGAACTCAGAAGTGAAACGAAATAGCGCCGATGGTAGTGTGGGGCTTCCCCATGTGAGAGTAGGACATCGCCAGGCTTTAAATTTAAGAAGCCCGCTCGAAAGAGCGGGCTTTTTTTCATCTATAGAGTTTTAAAATTAGCTCACTTTATACCTAAAAAGTGTTCATCTAAGGTGCGATATACTTGCTCTCTGCAACCTTCCAAAAGGCTTTAACAAGCGGATTTTCCAGCTGAGTTTTGTTGCAGCAAACACCAAGTTTAAAAGGTTTAATTGGTAAGACTTTTAAACGATTTATCTTTTCTCTTACCGGACTGTTGTTGATTACAACATCAGGTGCGATACCTACTCCACACCCCAATGCAACCATACTTACGATGGCTTCATGTCCGGAGGTTTGTGCGTAGATCTTTGGCTTTATTTTCATTTGTTTGAGCCAAGTATTGGCCCTGTCCCTTGCCGTTCCTGCTTCTGGGAGTATGAATGGAATGACCGACCAGTCTGGTTTTTCTTTTTGTAGCTCTTCAGCAAACGCACTAACCCCAACAGGTACGATGACAGAAAGTGGGATTTCACTGATCGTTTCAAATGCGATTTTATTTGGCATCTGTTCTGACTTGGCTGATATGGCAATATCGGCTTCATCTGCTAGTATTTTGTCGATCGCTTGAGCTGGATCGCCGGTTGATAGTTTGAATTCAATGAAAGGGTTCTGAATACGAAAGTCAGATATTAGCTCCGGAAGATGGCTGTAGCTTGCAGTAACAGAACAAAAGAGACGGATTTCTCCTTTCAATTCATCCTCGGTTCCCTTCAGGTGACTCTGATACTGCTGCCATTCGCCAAGAATCTTTAAGGCGACTGGGACTAGCTTTTTACCTTGGATAGTTAAATCAACGCTACGGTTGTCGCGTAAAAACAATTGTTGGCTGGTTTCCTCCTCTAATTTTTGTATCTGTCGGCTTAAGGCTGAAGGGCTAATATGCATTGCCGCTGCGGTCTTGGCGAAACTTTTACTCTCACAGAGATGAATGAAAAGTTGCAGGCTTTTGATATTCATTAAATTTTCATTTCCATGTTGCATAAATTGCAATAACTAATTGTGAATATATCACTTTAAGCAATCTCATGTCTGTTTTAGTATGAAGTTATTCGGTAAGGCAATTACTGACCTCAATGGAAGAATCTCAAAGGAGCACCCAGATGGCTAATTATTTCAATACCCTAAACTTGCGCGAGCAGTTGGACCAATTAGGTCGTTGTCGTTTTATGGACCGCAGTGAGTTCGCTTCAGAAGCGGATTATCTGAAAGGTAAGAAAGTAGTCATTGTAGGTTGTGGTGCTCAAGGTCTTAACCAAGGTCTGAACATGCGCGACTCTGGTCTAGACGTTGCTTATGCGCTTCGCCAAGCCGCGATTGATGAGCAACGCCAGTCATTCAAAAACGCAAAAGACAACGGTTTTGAGGTAGGTAGCTACGAAACGCTAATTCCACAAGCTGATCTAGTAGTAAACCTTACTCCAGATAAGCAGCACACAAACGTTGTTGAGACGGTAATGCCGTTAATGAAAGAAGGCGCAGCACTAGGTTACTCTCACGGTTTCAACGTTGTTGAAGAAGGCATGCAAATTCGTAAAGACCTAACGGTAGTAATGGTTGCACCTAAATGTCCAGGTACGGAAGTTCGTGAAGAATACAAGCGCGGTTTCGGTGTACCGACTCTTATCGCTGTTCACCCAGAGAACGACCCAAAAGGTGAAGGTTGGGATATCGCGAAAGCTTGGGCTGCAGCAACCGGTGGTCACCGTGCAGGCTGTCTAGAGTCTTCTTTCGTTGCTGAGGTGAAATCTGACCTAATGGGTGAGCAAACTATCCTTTGTGGCATGCTACAGGCTGGCTCTATCGTGTGTTACGAGAAGATGATTGCTGATGGTATCGATCCTGGCTACGCAGGCAAGCTTCTTCAATACGGCTGGGAAACGATCACGGAAGCTCTGAAGTTTGGTGGTATCACTCATATGATGGATCGCCTAACTAACCCTGCGAAAGTAAAAGCATTTGAACTTTCTGAAGAGCTAAAAGAGCTGATGCGTCCGCTATACAACAAGCACATGGATGACATCATCACAGGTCACTTCTCTAGCACTATGATGGCTGACTGGGCAAACGACGATGCAAACCTACTAGGCTGGCGTGCAGAAACGGGTGAAACTGCTTTCGAAAACTACCCAGAAACTGACGTAGAAATTTCTGAGCAGGAGTACTTCGATAACGGTATCCTGATGGTTGCTATGGTTCGTGCGGGTGTTGAGCTAGCATTTGAAGCGATGACCGCTTCTGGCATCATCGATGAGTCTGCTTACTACGAGTCTCTACACGAGCTGCCACTTATCGCAAACACTATCGCACGTAAGCGTTTATACGAGATGAACGTGGTTATCTCAGACACTGCGGAATACGGTAACTACCTGTTCGCTAACGTAGCAACGCCGCTTCTACGTGAGAAGTTTATGCCAGCCGTAAATACTGACGTAATTGGTAAAGGTTTAGGTGAAACGTCTAACCAAGTGGATAACGCGACTCTTATCGCTGTGAATGAAACAATCCGTAACCACCCTGTAGAGTACATCGGTGAAGAGCTACGTGGTTACATGACTGATATGAAGCGTATCGCGGTGGGCGGCTAAATGACTGGCCTTAAGGCTCCATTTCGGTGTCTAAGGTGCTCGTTTACTATCGTAAAGTCCGCGCCTTCTCCTAGAAATGAAACCTTAATACAGCGTAATTTACTTAGTCTCAAGTAACGCAGTAGATAAACTCCAGGCAGACTGGAGTGATAAATACAAAATAAAACACAACATCTAATCAAAAGGCTTGGTCGCCGTTGACCAAGCCTTTTTGTTTTTAGCCGATTTATCTGCGCGCCGATAAGAAAAACGCTCCTTTGTGAGGAGCGCTTTGATACTTATTTTTCAGCAAGCTTTTCTTCAAGTTGTGCCAACTTCTGTTCCATTTCTGTTAGCTTTTGACGTGTACGTAGTAAAACTTGAGTTTGAACATCAAACTCTTCGCGACTTACAACATCTAGCTTGTTTAGCTGGCCTTGGATTACTTGACGAACTTTCTGATCGACATCAGAGCCCAACTCTTTTACAGGTTGAGGCATTGAGTCGTGAATCTGTTTAGCAATTTGCTCTAATTTCTTTGGGTCAAACATAGTGGCTAAAACTCCTTTTGATTTGTCCTCATTTTAAGTAAATGATACGTGAAAGTCGCCATTTAGATGGCAAAAAAGAGAGCGGCAATAAAAAAGGCCACCGAAGTGACCTTTTTGAATGCCTTAATAGCTTATCTGTTATCCGCTAATTCACGATGAGCTGCTTTCGCTTCGTCAACTCGCGCTAACTTCTCCAAGTCTTTGTCTTCAACAAATACTGGCAGAGGTTTGTGTTTTTCAGCTAGGTAGCTGTAAATCACAGGTAGCACGAATAGTGTGAACAGTGTACCGATTGCAAGGCCAGCAACGATGACGATACCGATACTGAAACGTTGCGCGGCACCTGCACCTGTTGCGTACATCAGCGGGATCAGACCTGCGATCATCGCTGCAGTGGTCATTAGGATAGGGCGAAGACGCACTTTCGCAGCTTCCATCACCGCATCAATACGAGACAGTTTATTATGTAACTGCTCTTCCTTGGCGACTTCACAGATCAAGATACCGTGCTTGGTTATTAGGCCGACCAGCGTGATCAAACCAACCTGCGAGTAGATGTTCATCGAGGCCGTACCCCAGGCCAATGCGATCAAGGCACCACATATTGCCAGAGGTACAGATACCATGATGACAATAGGATCGCGGAGTGATTCAAATTGAATCGCCAGAACGAGGAAGATGATCGCAAGTGCAAGACCGAAGGTTGCATACAAGGCACTACCTTCCGTTACAAACTGACGAGATTCGCCCATGTAATCATGGTTATACCCTGCAGGCAGTTTGGTTTGTGCAATATTTTCAAACCAGTCGATTGCGTCACCCATAGCAACACTAGGCGATGGTACTGCACCCACAGTCGCTGAGTTTAGCTGGTTGAAGTGTGGCAAAGAGCGAGGCTCAGCCACCACATCGATAGTAATCAGACTGCCTAATGGAACCGCTTTACCATCCACAGAGCGTACATAGTAGTTCTTCATCGATTCTGGGTTTAGACGCCATTTACGCTCAACTTGAGGGATCACCTCATACGAGCGGCCATTCAGGTCGATTCGGTTTACATAACCATCTGCCATCATGGTGCTGAGAGTGATGCCAATGTCTTGCATAGTCACACCGTAGGCACCCGCTTTGTCTTTATCGATCTTGATCTTCATCGTTGCTGAATCGTAGTTCAAATCCAGGTCGGAATAGACAAACATTGGGCTACTTGCAACATCGGTTAGAATATCGCTAGCGATAGTAAACAAGCTCTCGAAGCTATTTGGTGTTGTAATTACAAACTGAACAGGTAGACCTGAGCCTGCACCTGGAAGCTCTGGCATTTGGAATGCAGTGACAGACATACCAGGTACACTTGATACTAGGCCACCCACACGTTTCGTGATTTCAGATTGGCTTGCCTCTCGTTCACTCCAAGGCTTCAATGTTGCTAGGCCAAACGCTTGGTTTGAGTTTGGTACACCATTAAAGACCTGCGCGTATTCCACCTCCGGTTGATCTGAGAGTATTTGGTTTACGTCATCCATGGTATTTTGGATATAGTCCAAGTTCGCGTTTGATGGGGCGGTACCCATCAGCATGACCACACCTTTATCTTCAGATGGTGCTAGTTCGCTAGGAATAAACTTGAACAAGACCGGTAAGCTTGCAAATACAATGATTGCAAACGCAATAACAACCGGACGATGAGCCATTACCGCTTTCAACATGCCTTCGTAACGAGTGGTCATGCCATCAAGGATATGGTGAACTTTTTGCTCAAACTTGCTTGGCTTCTCGTTCGCCTTCAGCATCTTCGAACACATCATTGGTGATAGTGTCAAAGCGATGATGCCGGATACGAATACTGAACCTGCCAGTGTCAAAGCGAACTCTTTGAACAATGAACCGGTGATACCACCCATCAATGCGATCGGTGCGTACACTGCACCTAGCGTCAATGTCATCGCGATAACTGGAACCGCAATTTCACGTGTACCAATGATTGCAGCTCGGAATGGTGATTCCCCTTCTTTGATGTGACGGTCAACGTTTTCTAGTACAACGATCGCGTCATCCACCACCAGACCGATGGCAAGCACCATCGCCAGTAGCGTCATCAAGTTCCAAGAGAAACCCATTGCCTGCATCACCATTGCCACACCAATCAATGAAAGTGGAATGGTCACGATAGGAATGATTACCGCGCGGAATGAACCTAGGAACAGTGTGATAACCACAAGTACGATTACTGCTGCTTCAAGAATCGTTTTCACTACTTCGTGAATCGATTCGTTGATGGCGATAGTTGAGTCGTACATTACGTTCATTTTGATGTTACTTGGTAGGTTGCGCTCAAGCTGAGGCAACAGTTCAAGTACGTCTGCTGCAATGTTGATTGGGTTAGCACTTGGCGCTGCGTTGATCGCCGCAACCACAGCTTCTTGACCGTTTGCACTTGCGCGATAAACGTCGTGACTCTTCTCTAGCGTTACTTTAGCGATATCACCTAGGCGGATGACATCCCCTTCACCAGTTTTCACGACCAATGCTTCAAGTTCAGCAACGTTTGATACCTGAGTATCTGCGCTACCGTTATAAAGCACGAACTCACCCGTCGCTTGACCGGTTGCAGATTGGTAGTTGTTGGCGTTAAGAACGCTCATCACATCGGTTGCGGTAAGCTTCAAAGCGCCCATTTTGGCAGGATCTAACCATACGCGCAGTGCGTACTTCATACCACCATACAGGTCAACTTTAGACACACCGTTTACGGTGAACAACTGTGGGTTGATTACACGCTCAAGGTAGTCAGTGATCTGGCTTGAAGATAACTCGTCACTCGTAAAGCCGATGTACAGTACCGCCGTTGTCGAACCTGTCGACATGGTTACGGTTGGGTCTTCGGCTTCTTTTGGTAGCTGTGAACGTACCGAGTTGGTTTTCGCCAGAATGTCAGACAACGCCGCATTTGGATCAGTATTCAACTTCATGTTGACAGTAATGGTCGATTTACCTAGTACCGATTGCGAAGTCATGTAATCAATATTATCGGCTTGCGCTACCGCTTGCTCCAATGGCTGAGTAATAAAGCCTTGGATCAAGTTGGCACTTGCACCGTAGTAACTGGTGGTCACGGTGACCACCGTATTCGTCATTTCAGGGTATTCACGAACCTGCATTTTGAACACCGCTTGCAAACCAAGCAATGCAATCAAAAAGCTGATCGATACCGCTAAAACTGGACGTTTTATAAAAACATCTGTAAAGCGCATGATGCCTCCAACTTAAAGCATTGGTGTTTCAGCAGGTGGGGTAGTTGCATCGCTTTCGACAATGCTTACTTTCGCATGGTTACTCAAACGGACTTGACCCGATGTCACCACTACATCACCTGGCTTCACGCCTTCTAGAATGTGTGCGATATCTTTAGAGCGTTCGCCAACTTTTACCACATGCTGCTTAACGCGTTTTTCGCCATCTTCTTCTGTTACGATGTAAACATTGTCGCCATACAGCGTAAATGTGATCGCGGTTTGAGGTAGAGTGACCTGATTTTCTAATTTAGGCAGAATGATGTTTGCACGCGCGAACATACCACTACGCAGTTTGCCGTCACTGTTAGGGATATCCGCTTGAACTTGAATCAAACCACTTTGTACGTTTACAGCTGGTTCAATCGCAGAAATAGACCCTTTGAAAGGTTGGTCTGGATAAGCGTCAACAAAGATATCCACTTCTTGATCGATATTGATACGTGAAATATCGGTTTGTGGCACGGTGAAGCGCAAGCGCATCACGCTGGTATCTTCAAGGCGAACAATGTCGGTGCCCGCCTGTAGGTACTGACCGAGGTACACGTTACGAATACCTACCACACCATCAAATGGCGCTTTGATTTCGCGTCGGTCGATGGTCGCTTTCAGGCTTTCAATGTCTGCTTTTAAGGAGAAGTAGTTTGCTTCTGCTTCGTCATACGCTTCTTTAGAAATAGAGCCTTTTTTGAATAGGCCTTGGTAGCGTTTGTATTTCGCTTCTGCCGCTGGCAACTTAGCTTGCGAGCTCTTCAAATTTGCTTTTTCGACTTCAGAATCAAGCAGCACTAATGGCTGACCCGATTTAACTTGAGTACCGGAATCAAATGCGATTTTATCGATAACACCGCTGGTCTCATTTGCTACCGTCACGCCTTGGTTTGGCTCGATAAAACCAATTGCTTCGATGACTGGTACCCAATCCACCGCTTGCACTTCTGTCACGGTTACTGGGAACTCAGGTTCAGGACGGTTTGCCATGTATTCAGCGATCTTTTGTTGCTTAAATAAATTGAAACCTATCACGCTGCCGAACAAGAGAACGGCGATAAGTAACATAAAGAAAGTCCACTTTTTCATTCTATTAAGAACTCCAAGTTAGTGTTTAATAATTGCATCCCAACTGGCTTCAATAGCGGCCTCTAATGCCGTCTTATCCAGTTGATAAAATCCCAAAGCGTGTTTCCGAGCAAGTGCAACACTTGCCTCAAAACTTAATCCAGAAAGTACTTCGTTATCGAGAAGCTTGAATACTCCCTCGTCTTTACCCTGATTAAAAAGAAGATCTACTTGGGCAAACATTTGTCTCTCAAGTTCCCGAGCTTTGCTACTATTTGAACAGGGTAAAGATTCATATTGGACTCGGTTGCTGATCGCACTTAAGTTCGAGCTCGCTAGATTCCAAATATTGAGCCACATGGTTCGATAACGCTGTTTTAAAGGCATCTCTTCACTAACACCTAGTTGCACCGCAGTAGCAACACGCTTAGCAACGTTAAGGCGTAGTTCCTCTAAAAGATGTTCTTTATCTGAGAAATAACGGTAAATCGTCCCTGCTGCGACACCTGCCTCATTGGCGAGCTTTTGCATGGAAAGCCCTTGAAAACCAGATTCAGCAATGAGTTGTTCAGCAGCGACTAAGATTTGTTCTCGTTTATCTACAGCAGGGTTATCCTTCATAATGTCACCCTTTAGTGAATGAACGTTCATTCATTATAGCTTAAATACCCGCCATTTATGCAACAGAATATCGCACTTAATTGGTGTAAAAATTACAAGAAATCAGCATAGCTTTCACGAGGCCACCCCTTTATCATAGGCGCCACATTCATCACCCGCAGAGAATTTCTATGAAGCTGAACCCTAGTCAAGATGAAGCCGTGAAATACGTGTCTGGCCCATGCCTAGTGCTAGCAGGTGCTGGTTCGGGCAAAACTCGTGTTATTACCAATAAAATCGCTTATCTGGTTCAGCAATGTGGTTACAAAGCGCGTAATATTGCTGCGGTGACGTTTACCAACAAAGCAGCACGTGAAATGAAGGAGCGTGTAGGTCAAACGTTAGGGAAAGGTGAGTCTAAAGGTTTGATGGTATCAACATTCCACACTTTAGGATTGAACATCATCAAGCGTGAGTACAAGCATTTAGGGTTGAAAGCGGGCTTCTCACTGTTTGATGACCAAGACCAGCTAGCGCTGCTCAAAGAACTTACCGAAAAGCAGCTTGATGGTGATAAAGATCTGCTACGTCAGCTTCTGAGTTGTATTTCCAACTGGAAAAACGACATGTTGACGCCAGAGCAAGCCAAAGCGCGTGCGCAAGGTGAACAGCAACAATTGTTTGCGTTCTGTTTTGATATGTACCAAAAGCAAATGAAAGCCTATAACGCGCTCGATTTTGATGACCTAATTTTGATGCCCGTTTTACTCTTACGTAATCATGAAGATGTTCGTCAGCGTTGGCAGAATCGTATCCGTTACCTACTGGTTGACGAGTATCAAGATACCAACACGAGTCAGTATGAGCTGGTCAAATTAATTGTCGGAGAACGTGGGCGATTGACGGTTGTAGGGGATGACGATCAGTCTATTTATTCATGGCGTGGTGCGAAACCTCAGAACCTCGTGTTGCTGGGTGAAGATTATCCAAATTTGCGTTTGATTAAGCTAGAGCAAAACTACCGTTCAACGAGTCGAATCCTGCGTGCGGCCAACATTTTGATAGCTAACAACCCTCACGTCTATGAGAAGTCCTTGTTCTCTGAAATTCCTGACGGTGAAAAACTCAAAGTGTTGTTGGCTAAAAATGAAGAGCATGAAGCAGAGCGCGTAACGGGTGAACTAATTGCGCATAAGTTCCTAAACCGTACCGAATATAAAGATTATGCGATTCTATACCGTGGTAACCACCAATCACGTTTGATTGAAAAGTCTCTGATGCAAAACCGTGTACCGTATAAAATTTCTGGCGGCACCTCGTTTTTTGCGCGCGCAGAGATTAAAGACATCATGGCGTATTTGCGCGTTTTGGTTAATCCGGATGACGACAATGCATTTTTGCGCATTGTGAATACTCCACGACGTGAAATTGGCCCAGTAACGTTAGAGAAGTTAGGCAGTTATGCCAATATGCGAGGGAAGAGCCTGTTTGAGTCGAGCTTTGAAATGGGGCTCGAACAGCACCTAACGGGACGTGGCCTAGAAAACCTGCGTCGTTTCACCCAATGGCTAGTGGCGATTGCTGATCAAGCTGAGCGTGGTGATACCGTCGAAGCGGTTCGTTCGCTAGTTCGTGATATCCATTATGAAGATTGGCTATACGAAACTTCAGCAAGTCCGAAAGCCGCTGAAATGCGAATGAAGAACGTTTCTGATCTTTATTCATGGATAGTGGCGGACCTAGAGGGTGACAACTACGATCAAGAAGAGAAAACGTTAAAAGAAGTCGTTCAACGTTTGACCTTGCGTGACATGATGGAGCGCGGTGAAGAAGATGAAGACAGTGATGCAGTACAACTGATGACCTTGCACGCATCAAAAGGCCTTGAGTTCCCATATGTATACTTAATTGGGTCCGAAGAAGGTATTTTACCGCACCAAACCAGTATTGATGAAGATAACGTGGAAGAAGAGCGTCGCCTGATGTACGTTGGTATTACTCGCGCGCAACGTGAACTGACTTTCACTATGTGCAAAGAGCGTCGGCAGTTCGGCGAGTTGATCAAACCGACTCAAAGCCGCTTTTTGGATGAGTTGCCATTTGATGACGTTGAATGGGAAGTAAACAAAAAGCCAGTATCAGCAGAAGAGCGTATGGCGAAAGGTCAAGCACACATTGCCAATATTCGAGCAATGTTTAAGAAGTAAAGTAACCCTGTTCTCACTGACTAAAAACAAAAAGGCTTGCCAACTGGCAAGCCTTTTTCGTTGATGTCTTTACTTATAGACCTTCAATCATGTGGTCAATTGCTGCGATGATTTCATCGTCAGAACAGTCCATACAGGTTCCTTTGGCTGGCATCGCATTGAAGCCTTCTAATGCGTGCTTTACTAACGTATCTTTGCCTTGTGCAATACGTGGTGCCCAATCATCGGCATTACCTGTTTTAGGTGCGCCGTTTACACCAGATGCGTGACAAGCAATACAAAAAGTACCATAAACTGTGGCGCCATCACGTGGACCGGTTGGCTCTTCTTTCACTGGCTCAGAACCCGCTAGATAAACATCACCGACAGGTTGGATGCGTTCTGCGATCGCATCGTATTCAGTTTGGCTGATGTCAGAAGCTAAAGCTGCCGTAGAAAACGTTAAGGCAGCGAACAAAACGCTAATCATTTGTCGAGACATATCCATTAAACCCACTTCACATTCCCGAGGTAAGTGACTTACCTATTTATATAGTTAGAGTATTAATGCCGAGCAGAGAAATCATTAAATTCCACTGAATGGCATAGAATGATTAGACAACTTGGTTGCAGCTGTTAAATCAATGTAAATAATGGGTGATTATATCCCGATAACTTGTTGCAATAAACAACAAGTTATCCATGACAGGGCGTGAATCACATCAAAAATCCACTTTAACGGAAGATAACTGTCGAAAAAGAGACCAAACGATAAAAAAAGTAAAAAAAGTACTAGACGGCATAGTGTGATATCCGTATTATTCCACTCCGCCGATAGGGCATGCGCCCGTAGCTCAGTTGGATAGAGCGTTGGCCTCCGGAGCCAAAGGTCGAAGGTTCGAATCCTTTCGGGCGTACCATTGCCTCGGAGGATACATCGGTAAAAATCAGTGGTGGCTATAGCTCAGTTGGTAGAGCCCCGGATTGTGATTCCGGTGGTCGCGAGTTCAAGTCTCGTTAGCCACCCCATTCTTTCTTTTTTAGATTGAATGCGGTAGCATTGCTCCCAATCTTGATTCAATCAAGATAAAACATCGTCGGTGAATAGCGCAGCTTGGTAGCGCATCTGGTTTGGGACCAGAGGGTCGGGGGTTCGAATCCCTCTTCACCGACCACTATTTAGTTTATGGCTCTAATAGAGCGGTAAACAGCAAAAATTGATGGTGGCTATAGCTCAGTTGGTAGAGCCCTGGATTGTGATTCCGGTGGTCGCGAGTTCGAATCTCGTTAGCCACCCCATTAATTAAGGTGACTTCTTAGTTGAAGTGTCCTGTCTGATTTGAGAAAATCAGCAAATACAGTTCGGTGAATAGCGCAGCTTGGTAGCGCATCTGGTTTGGGACCAGAGGGTCGGGGGTTCGAATCCCTCTTCACCGACCACTATTTAAAGCCTCAGTCGAAAGACTGGGGCTTTTTTGCATCTCTCCTGAAAAGAATCGGCATTCCATTTCAATTTTTCCCAAAAGTGTACAGCTCTAGGGGCTTTTGACCACCTATGATCCAAATGCTTTTCGAGCTGACAAAATAAACCCCAGAGCAGTGTCTGGGGTTTTGTAGTTTTCTAATCCGCTGCTTTTATTGGGCGAGTGTTTTAAGGATTTCTTTCAGTTCTACCGTTTCTTGGATTTCAAAACTTGGCGTTATATCCGTTGAGTTGCTTGCGCCTGTCGCATTCACCCACACACTCAAAATGCCCATATTGTTAGCGCCAGCAATGTCAGCAGGTAAAGAGTCGCCCACGTGTAGAGCCTCTTCTGGTTTTACTTCGACCAAGTCGAGCGCTTTTTGGAAAATACTTGTAGCAGGTTTCTCTTCTGGCTCTTCTCCTCCCACAATAATATGGTCCACCCAGTTGCTCATTTGTGTCGCGTTTAATTTAGGGTGTTGAGAAAAAATCGGGCCGTTAGTGATCACGACGAGTTTGTAATGTTGACGAAGGTCGCTGAGCATTTCTTTTACACCAGGGAA
Organism: Vibrio sp. Vb1127; assembly: GCF_033338735.1. Lineage (NCBI taxonomy): Bacteria > Pseudomonadati > Pseudomonadota > Gammaproteobacteria > Vibrionales > Vibrionaceae > Vibrio > Vibrio sp. Vb1127. The sequence goes on from NZ_JAWOTF010000015.1 coordinate 12,433, forward strand.
GAAAGTGAACGCGCCCATACGTGCAGAGTCAAAGTAGTCTTGAGCTTGTTGAGCCTCTTTTGCAGTGATGCTGACGCCTTGCTCCGCCAAGATGTTTTGGATCAGGCCACAACGGAAGGCATTTTCATCGGGTAGCAGAGCAACAAGGTGAGGGAACTCAGCATTCAGCTTTTTGTATACACCCTGTAAGTAGCGCTGCAAAAAAGCTTTTGGCTCAGTCACTTGTGGGTAGGTTTTATGAATCCAAGTTGTAAACGCTTGTCCTGCAACTTTATCGGCTTGTGACGTTGCACATAAAGTCTCGTCCATATCAAAAAAAATCGCTTTAAGCACAGGGGCTCCTTTTATTTACGGCTTGGCTTTGACACTGTTCATCTATTATCCCACTCTCAATTGTGTCGTAAAGGGTTAAAACCGGCGAGTTTTCTTATGACGTACGAATGAAGATAGCGGTACTTTCCTTTGCTTAGTCAATAAACCGCTTAAGTGGCGCATAATCTGCATTGGAGCAGGATTTGTGTGGTTTTGCTGTTTTGTTCACGTTTTGACCTATCCTTTCTCTTCCTAAGTTTGGCTTTTTGTATTTGCCGACTATTTTATTAATAGTTTTTTATGTTGAAAAAACACTTTTTGCATATGATATTGTTTGTTAAATGTTAATAAATGCACATGAATAATATGGTTAATGATCTTGTTTAGCTCATGTTTACTTTTAGAGCATTTTTCTAGTTTTATTGGTGCATGACGCACAAAAATAGTGTGATATGAAAATGGTTAAATACTTGTTAATGCATTTTTATTCGCTAATTGTGCGTTTATTTAATGTTTTTTCGGCGGAATATACTTTAATTGTTGCTTTTTTGTGTGATTTTTGCCAAATTATTTCCGCATTAAGATTTCAGAGTATTATTCTGAATTTGAACGGATTCATTCAGGTGATGAATGGTGCTTTTGGCATGATTCGATACCACAGACAAGGCAGTAGAGGTCTGAAATGTCACTATTAGAAGTGAAAAACCTTCGTATTGAATACCCATCCCGACACGGCGTTCACGCTGCCGTGAAGTCACTTTCTTTTCATATTGAACGTGGTGAAATCGTGGGTGTTGTTGGCGAATCAGGTGCGGGTAAATCCACCGTTGGTAACGCCGTTATTGATTTGCTTAGCCCTCCAGGTCGCGTTGCTAGCGGCGATGTTTTCTTGGATGGAGAAAAAATTTCTGGCCTATCACCAGAAGCGATGCGTAAGGTTCGCGGCTCGAAAATAGGTTTTATTTTCCAAGATCCGATGACCTCGCTCAATCCACTTTTTACTGTTGAGCAACAGCTGAAAGAGACGATCCACGCCAACATGAAGGTCTCTGATGAAGAGGCGTATCAGCGCGCGCTTTCTCTTATGCAGCAGGTTGGTATTCCTCAACCAGAAAACCGCTTAAAGCAGTACCCGCACCAATTCTCTGGTGGTATGCGTCAGCGTGTTGTCATTGCCATTGCTTTGGCTGGTGAGCCTGATCTCATCATTGCGGACGAACCAACTACGGCGTTAGACGTTTCTATCCAAGACCAAATCCTCAACTTGATCCGCGAGCTGTGTATCAAGAACAATGTCGGCTGTATGTTGGTTACTCACGATATGGGTGTCGTCTCCAACGTCACCGATCGCGTGGCGGTAATGTATCGTGGTGACTTGGTGGAGTTTGGACCAACAGCCAAAGTATTGGGCGATCCTGATCACTCTTATACTCGCAGTCTAATTTCAGCGGTACCACGTTCAGACAGAAAGCTAGATCGTTTCCCGTTAGTAAGCTATATCGAAGAAGCGGCGGAAATGGAGCCACTCGATATCAAGAACCACTGGTTAGGACAAAGCCAAGATGAGCGTGAGTACACTGGCCCGCTTTTGGACGTGAAGAACGTCAATCTTCGCTTTGTGACCAAAGACTCTTTGTTCGAGAGCCGCCGAGAATACGTGCAAGCATCTAATAATGTGAGCTTTGAAGTGCACGAAGGCGAAACCTTTGGTTTGGTGGGCGAGTCTGGTTCAGGTAAATCGACCATTGCACGTGTGATTGCTGGTTTATACCAACCTAACTCTGGTCAGGTGAAATTCGAGGGCATTGACCTGACCGCTTTAACCTCTGAGAAAGAGCGCCGCCCGATGCGTCGTCAAATGCAGATGGTGTTCCAAAACCCATATACTTCAATGAACCCTCGTATGAAGGTATTCGATATTATTGCTGAGCCAATCCGTTTCCATAAATTGACGAAAAACGAGTCGGAAACTCGCCAAATCGTAAATGACCTATTGGATCATGTTGGTTTGGGTCGAATGGCTGGGCTTAAGTACCCTCATGAATTCTCCGGTGGTCAGCGTCAGCGTATTTCTATTGCGCGTGCGTTGGCGACTCGTCCTCGACTTTTGATTTGTGATGAACCGACCTCAGCACTGGACGTATCGGTACAGGCACAAATTCTAAACTTGCTGAAAGATCTGCAAAGTGAGCTGAACTTGACTATGTTGTTTATCAGCCACGATTTACCTGTTATTCGTCAGATGTGTGACCGAGTAGGTGTGATGCAAATGGGTACACTTTTAGAAGTGGCACCAACAGAACAGTTATTCACGGCACCTCAACACGAATACAGCAAAAAATTGATTTCTCTGATGCCGGAGTTTACTGGCTTGCGAGAAGAGATCGAAACGGCATAAACCAAGCAATTCGCTTGGCTAACCTTTAGTCATAACAAAGACGCAAACACAACAACAAGGGATCCGTATCCCCGCATGAAGGAGTTATGCAAATGAAAACCATGAAAAGCAAATTAGCAGTGGCGCTAATGGCTGCGGGCCTAAGCTTTAACGCAATGGCAGCAGATATCAAAGTTGGCTATGCAGCTGACCCAGTATCGCTTGACCCACATGAGCAGCTATCAGGTGGCACACTGCAAATGTCACACATGGTATTTGATCCGTTGGTTCGCTTTACTCAAAAAATGGATTTCGAGCCTCGCCTAGCAGAAAGCTGGGAACGTATTAACGATACGACTGTTCGTTTCAAACTGCGTGAAGGTGTGAAATTCCATTCTGGCAATACTCTAACGGCTGACGACGTCGTGTGGACGTTCCAGCGTTTACAAAGCTCTCCTGACTTTAAAAACATCTTCGACCCGTACGAAAAAATCGTCAAAATTGACGACAACACGTTCGATTTGGTTACTAAAGGTCCATACCCACTTATTCTGCAAACGGCGACGTACATCTTCCCTATGGACAGCAAGTTCTACACGGGTAAAACCGCAGACGGCAAAGACAAGTCTGAACTAGTGAAGCACGGTAACTCATTTGCATCGACTAACGTATCTGGCACGGGTCCGTTCATCGTGACATCACGTGAGCAGGGCGTAAAAGTGGAATTTGAACGCTTTAAAGATTACTGGGACAAAGAGTCGAAAGGTAACGTTGATAAGCTAACACTTGTTCCAATCAAAGAAGACGCGACTCGTGTAGCAGCGCTGCTTTCTGGCGGTGTTGACATGATTCACCCTGTAGCGCCAAACGACCACAAACGCGTTGAAGATGCTGACGGCATCGACCTAGTTACGCTACCTGGTACTCGTATCATCACGTTCCAACTAAACCAAAACAGCAACGAAGCATTGAAAGACGTTCGCGTTCGCCAAGCGATTGTTCACGCAATCAATAACGAAGGTATCGTGAAGAAAATCATGAAAGGCTTCGCAACGGCCGCTGGTCAGCAAAGCCCGGCAGGTTACGTGGGTCACGATGACAAACTGGTTCCTCGCTACGATCTGAAGAAAGCGAAAGAGCTGATGAAAGAAGCGGGTTACGAAAATGGCCTGACGCTAACGATGATCGCACCAAACAACCGTTACGTGAATGATGCGAAAGTAGCACAAGCGGCGGCGGCAATGTTGTCTAAGATCGGTATCAAGGTTGATCTGAAGACCATGCCAAAAGCGCAGTACTGGCCTGAGTTCGACAAGTGTGCGGCAGACATGCTGATGATCGGTTGGCACTCAGATACAGAAGACTCAGCGAACTTCAACGAGTTCCTAACTATGACTCGTAACGAAGAAACCGGTCGTGGTCAGTACAACTGTGGTTACTACTCAAACCCAGAAATGGACAAAGTGGTTGAAGCTGCGAACGTAGAGACGGACCCTGCGAAACGTGCAGAAATGCTGAAGGGCGTAGAAGCGACACTATACAACGACGCAGCATTCGTACCGCTACACTGGCAAAGTGAAGCATGGGGCGCGAAGTCTAACGTGAAAGCGGCAGATATCGTTAACCCAATGGTAATGCCTTACTTCGGTGACCTAGTGGTTGAATAATCACGGTTAGTCTACTTTGAGGAGGGATGGATTTCCCTCCTCAACTTAAAGCACTCGACTCAATTTTGTTTCAGTCGGATTGAGTTGGTTATTTAGACTGAATTTTCTCTCTAATTTAGAGATCTATGGATAGTTAAGGGGCAAGGAATGTTTTCGTTTCTGGTCAAGCGCCTGTTTCAGGCACTGATAGTGATGTTTGTGATCAGTTTGGTGGCGTTTGCCATTCAGGACAACCTGGGTGATCCGCTGCGTGAGCTTGTAGGTCAGTCGGTTTCGGAATCGGAGCGTCAAGCGCTACGCGACGACTTAGGCCTGAACGATCCCTTTATCACAAAGTATACGCGCTTTGTGGGTAATGCACTGCAAGGTGATTTGGGTACCTCATATTTTTTCAAGCGACCTGCGGTTGAGGTGATTCTCGACAAGCTGGTGGCTACATTAGAGCTCGTGTTTGGCGCGACGCTTATCATCATTGTTTTCTCTATTCCGCTTGGGGTGTACTCTGCGATTCATCCTAAGAGTGTTTTTACCAAATTTGTCATGGCGATGAGCAGTGTCGGTATCTCGATTCCGGTGTTCTTAACCGCAATCATGCTGATGTATGTCTTCTCCATAGAACTCGGTTGGCTGCCTTCCTACGGGCGGGGCGAGACCGCTAATGTGCTCGGTTGGGAATCTGGCTTCTTTACCATTGATGGTATCAAGCACCTCATCCTACCTTGTATTGCGCTAGCGTCTATCATGTTGCCGTTGTTCATCCGCTTGGTGCGTTCAGAAATGCTGGAAGTTCTGAGTTCGGAATACATTAAGTTCGCCAAAGCAAAAGGTTTGAACTTACAAAAGATTTATTACCAACATGCACTTAAGAACACCATGCTACCAGTATTGACAGTAGGTGGTGTGCAGATTGGTACCATGGTGGCCTACACCATTCTTACTGAAACCGTGTTCCAATGGCCGGGCACTGGCTTCCTTTTCCTAGAGGCAATCAACCGTGTAGATACACCGCTGATCACTGCCTACGTTATCTTTGTTGGTCTGATCTTCGTGGTAACCAATACCATCGTTGACTTGCTGTACGGCATCATCAACCCAACTGTGAACCTAACTGGAAAAGGAGCTTAATCATGAGCCAATCAAATTTAACACCAGCTCCTGCTCCATCAGCGTGGCAGCGTTTCAAAGAGTCAGATTTTCTGTATTACTTCAAACGCGACAAAGTGGCGATGGCGAGTTTTACCGTCTTTATGATGTTCTTAGTATTGGCATTGGCTGCACCGATTCTTGCGCCAACAGACCCGTACGATCTGACGTCTATCGACATCATGGATTCTGAGTTGCCACCTTCGTGGATGGAAGATGGCGATGAGCGTTTTGTTCTTGGTACTGATGAGCAAGGCCGTGATATTTTATCGACCATTCTTTACGGTTCTCGTTTGTCTTTGACGATCGGCTTTTTAGCCGTCGGTCTTCAGTTGATTCTGGGTATCATCATTGGTTTGTCGGCGGGTTACTTCGGTGGTCGTATCGATAGCTTCTTGATGCGCTTTGCGGATGTTCAACTATCGTTCTCGACCATGATGGTGGCGATCATCGTCTCTGCAATCTTTAAAGCCAGCTTTGGCAGTGATTTTTACAGCCAATATGCGGTGGTCATGCTGGTGGTGATCATCGGTGTGGCAGAATGGCCGCAATACGCACGGACTATTCGTGCCTCGGTATTGGCAGAGAAGAAGAAAGAATACGTCGAAGCGGCGCGTGTGATGGGCTTTAAAGCTCCGCGAATCATGTTCCGTCACATTCTGCCAAACTGTCTATCGCCAATCTTGGTTATCTCGACGGTACAGGTAGCGAACGCGATCATGTCGGAAGCGGCGCTGTCATTCCTAGGTTTGGGTCTGCCAGTCGATCAGCCGTCACTGGGTGCGCTAATCAGCATCGGCTTTAACTACATCTTCTCTGGTGCATGGTGGATTACTGCTTTCCCTGGCATCGTGCTAGTAACATTGGTTTTGGTTATCAACCTGTTGGGCGACTGGCTACGTGATGTATTCAACCCGAAACTGTACAAAGGATAAGAATTTTCCCACCAAGCGTTGTAAATTCACTTAATTCCTTCCTAAACTGAGAGCCGGATGCAAATTCCGGCTCTTTTTTTGCTAGTTATTCTTTGTTCACATTTTTTTGGCGCTTTTCCGCCATGATGACCTTACCCACTAATTTAGAGTGAAGTGTATGGAAATGAAGAAGGCCCAACGCCCATCTAACGTCTTCCAAGCAAGCCTGGCTTTGGGTTTGTTGCTGGTATGCGCCCAGTTTTCTAATCCAGTTGAGGCGGAGGAGTTCCTTTGCCAAGCCACTCAAGCCAGCGAGAAAGAATTACCGATGCTTGAGAAAACGTGCCCAATTGGTAACGGAGTATGGGGAAAGAAAGTGCCGCAGGGGGGCAACTACCTTTACTGGATTCAATGCGGATTGCTACCCAAGCCTATGTCTCTCGCGAAAGCTAAGCCTCTCTATAGTAAAATCACGACCGACGTATGGATGAAGCCTGAATCCAGAGGCTATCGCTGTTTGATTGGACCTTACAAAGCATTGTCTGATGCGAGGGATGACTTACGAGGAGTCAAAACCTTGTCGAATTACAAAGAGGCGTTCATCCGAGTAGTTGGGAAAGGGACGAAGCAACCAGTAACACCACCTACACCTAAATCTACTGTATCGTCGAAATCAGCCGCATCTTCGGTTAAGCCAACACCGATGGTGACCCCGAAACCCGCACCAGTTCCTGCAGTGCGATCTGATACCGACGCCTTTAAAGCGCGGGCAGAGAAGCCAGATACCAAGGCAAAAAGTTCACGTGATAGCTCTTCGTCTACGCCTGTTGCTAAGACCAAAGCGAAGCCAATTGTCACTGGAAATGATGACATTGAAGTTCGGTTGAGAACTTCAGTACAGGGCAAAACGTACGTGGTCCCATATTTACTCGATCACCATAATCAGTTTTACATGGAACATGGTAAGCCGTGGAACCGCCTCAACTACGAAAACTCGCACAAAGTATGTCAGCAACTGGGTATGAACTTAGCTAACCCTGCAGAGTTTAAAGCGCTGAGGGCGTCTGGGGTGATGGAAAAAAATCAATGGCCACTGCAACTGCCGTATTGGGGCAAAGATAAGAAAGGTTTGTTCGCCGATCGTGAGCCCAATCAGCTCACCGGAACCTCATTATTGAACGTGGTGTGCGTGAAATAACGACTCAGATATTGCGGTCAAAATATAGAAGAAAGCCCCGAGTTCGGGGCTTTTTTGCGGTCTCAAATATTATCGCTATTTGAGTGGCGTTTCTTTGTGACAGTTAGAGCAGATATACACTTCTTTGATGCCGACCAATCGTTCCCAAAATGTTCTGCGTCTTCTACGCAAATGCACGCTATCACAGCAAGGGTTAACGATGGTTGCTTTAGTCATCATCACCAGGCTCCAAAATCGGTAGTGAACTCGCGATGCTTGTCATGGCTTCTTTGCTGTTAGAGTACAGACCATATTCCGGTGCGGATTCATGACCGTTTTGTTCTTTACTCCAACGAATACCAATATAAAAGTCACCAAAATCGCGGTTGATGTAACGATGACGAGTTTTGTAATCTGACTCTGAGCCTGTTTCTTCTAGAATCAGCAGTTCACGGTCTTCATCATTCTGGATTTCCCAATTACCTGGAGTTTGGAATCCTGTTGGCATGAACGAAGTGTAGTTGTAAGTATCAGTGTCGTATTCGTACGCACCTGACGAGTATTTCAGGACTGTGTCGTCGCCTGTGCCATTACTTTCTACCATCAAGTCATGCTCTAACGTGCCGTGTTTGATGTGTTCTGCAACCGAAAGTGATTCTGCAAATGGGGTATTGCTTGAGTCCATCCAGAACAGCTCATCATCTGAGATTTTAACGATCATTTGAGTGCCGTTATGCTCGGTTTTGTGCTGGTACAACATTTCATACTCGTCGCCGTAGCTGTTGTATAGCTTACCGTCTTTCAGCTCAACGTCGTTACAGTCTTTATTGTTGTATTCCGTGTAACCAGTTTGTTGGTCCAGATCGGCAAGAATGGCGTAAGCATCGTGTTCCCATGTGTCTTTTAGGAAGTCACTGATGTTCGCTTTGTACTCTTGATTCATCTCATCGTGGTTTGAACCCCAGCAGAATAGTAGGCCTTCAGAATCTTGCATCAGCATGGCGTAGCCGATTTCACCGTCTTTTTGAGCGAAGCTACCCATTTTCCATTCTTGACCGTTGAAGTGCTCGTGAGTGAAGCCCAAAGTCGGTACTACTGGTGGTGGCGTGACGCCTTCGATAACCGTTGGCATGCTGAGCGCAATTTGTACCGCGGTATGGCCATCTGTTGCGCTAATCGCCAGTACTGCTCCAGCTTCACCTGCTTTTGTTGGTGTGCCTTTAATGGTGATAATTGCATTACCATCCTCAGATACTGTTAAACCTTCAATGTCTACATAGTCCGCTGAGTAGTCGGTAATTTGACCGTCTTTATCTTGGAACAAACCAGAAATATCGAGTGTTTGTTCAAACACTTCACCTTGTTGTAGGTACCAACCATCAACGATGGACTGCAGACGCGCTTGTTCTGTTTCTACAACCATTGGTGGTAAGTTTGCCGATTCGATTTCGAACTGAAATACGGTGCTTACCGTACCCAAAACCTTACCTGACGAATCAATGTCTTGCGCCGTTAGAACAATCTCAAAATCACCAGCTTTCTCTACGATTGCAGTTGGATGTAGAACAATCAGGTTGCCAGTTTGCACAACTTCAATGCCTGTGCCTGCAAAGCTGTGCGTCAGTTTGGTTGTCACAAGGTTTTGGTCTTTGTCTGCAAATAGACCTTCAATGTCTAGCTCTAAGCCATCAAAGTCCACGCCTTGTACGATTTTTGGTAGTTTTTCTAGCTTATCTTTAGCTGCCTTTTCGACGATTTTGTTTATGGTTAGCTTGTTATTAACTACCGTTTCAGGTGCTAAGGTGTCGCTGTCTGGGGTCGCGTCAGTGATGATTGGACGTAGATTTGGGTCATTGATGTTTTCGCCAGATGCAACAAGACGTTCCACTTCTTGGTTTGCCGCTTGAGCAAACTCCGTGGCTTTTTTCTCGTAGTTCGTTGGGTTTTGTGCTTTCGAGTCGGTCAGAATCTGAGCGGTTTTATGTAGTTCGGCGTTTTTTGTCGCACCTTCAACAAAATCACTGTACAGATCAATTGGTGCTTCTTCTGAGCCTCCTAGCGCTTGGTTTACTTTCGCTTTCGCATCTTCTTCACTAATGGCTGGATCTTTTGCCATTTCAATCGCCACAAGATCCGTGATAGGTGAAATCACGTTTGACGATGTTGGTGCACGGAATACGATTTCGTGCGCCATAGCTTGGCCTGGATGATCCATATCAACCGTGTATTTGCCAGCGTACTCTTTCGCATCCAAGGCGATGAGCTGTTTCTGCTTTGAACCGTTTGGTGTGATGGTCTGTAGCGCTAGAGTGCTTTCTGGTTTTGCATCCAATTTCAGTTGACCTTTCTCATCGGTCAGACCAAGGAATGTTTCTTGAGTGTCCCATTGGCCGTTGTTGTTCGTATCTTCAAAAACAACGGCATGCTTGAAGTAGCCGTCAAAACCTGTGATCACAACGCCGTCGTTAGCACTGTTTGAACCACCATCTGAACCGCCACAGCCTGTAAGAGCGATAGCCACTGACGCTGCTAGTAAACTCACCTTATTCATTATTTATTTGTCCTTGTTTCGTTTCCGAATGAGAAAGTCGCTTTTTTTATTATTTTTTTCTTTATATCTCACTAGTGAGATATAAGAGAGTGGTGTCTTTTTAATGACTATTGAGCTTAGGTTCAAGACACGAAAATCCGCACAAAACCCGTAAAATTTATTTCTATTTTTTGTCTATGGTGGAAAATTGATAATTTGATCACGGTTCCAGTTTTGTTTTTGGGATGATTGTTTTGTCAAAATAACCATCTGTAAATAAAGGTTTATTGGGTTTTGGTAAGGGCTGGGGCGTGATAAATCATGTTGATCTTAAACTCCTCAACGCGATCAGCAAATTGAGGGTGAGGTTTAAGCACATAACTGTAGACTTCGCCTGGAATGAATATGTCGTAATCTGTGTATTCAAGGTTGTAAAACATAAATGTTCGTTGCCAGTAATCATCTGGCCATTCAGCACAATGTATTGGAGTTACGCCGTCAAAATCCATTGAACTAGAGATAATATCGGCAAACTCGCCTCGCCCAGCTACGATAGAGCTGTACCAGTAAAATAAATAATCATGACAAAAGAGGTCATGTTGATTTGATTTCATATTGAGATCAGAGTCCAGTTTGTGCACTGGTTCGTTACCCTGAACACTTCTATCAAATATGTAGTTGCTAGCAGTCCCGTTTATGTAACCTCCTCCTGAAATTGGGAAGAGGTAGTCAAACGACGTTCCTTGATATTCGTACTCGCCAGTGTGGACATTGATGCGCTTTTCCATGGACTGCTTGTTCTTTTGCATGGTATAGCTTTCGAATTGTTTACCATCAAACACGGTGGTGAAGTAGTTCCGAGTATCTTCATGAACCTGAGATGGGTATTCTTTTTTGATGGTCCAAATTTGGCGTACACCTTGGACATAAACGATCAACGAGTCATCACTGATTTTGTACTTGCCCACTTTTTTCAAGTCTCCCTTTTCAGGACACTGGCGTTTGTTGTGTGAGGCGGCATAACTTACTTCGCTCCCCTCAAACTGAAAGGCCTCGCAATACACCACTTCATACGCGTACGCGATACCTGCAAGATTTTGTGTCGTCTCTAGGCGATAAACTACATCGCCAACTAACGAGTGTTCTGTGTCATTTTGATCGGGTGTGATAACGGGTAACTCAAAGCGCGTTGTGACCCATGCATGATCGTTATTACCGTGATAATCATCGCGCGCTGCTACCGCCAAATATGTGGTGGTTTTTATTTCCTCAGGCGCTCCTTGCACCATCATTTGTCCTTGGTTGAGGACTCTTAACCCATTGGCGTTTTCAAGCCAAATCTGAGTGGTGAGGAGATCGCCATCTGGGTCTTCAAAAAGCTGGTTAAGGTTGAGCGAATAACTCACCGGAGAGTTTTGTTTCAGCTCCCAAGCATAAATAATGGTTTGTAGCTGCTGTTCCACAGTGAGGTTGATGATGGGTTTATTATTCTCTGATGGGTCCTCTTGTGGTCGGCTGTTCTTATCACCCAATGCTGACTCGTAAAACGTGTTGTCTTCTGTGGTATGAAATGGATTCGTAACAGGGCCTGGTTGTCCTAAAAGGGCGGAGTTAAATGCGTCATCTCCCGCTTTTTTATGAGTGCGATCCAACGCAGAACCTGTCAACGCTTGCTTTACTTCAACTAAAGATGTGCGCTCATATTGACGATGTGCTTGCTGGGTTGACTTGTCGGCGTTGTCTGACGAGCCTTCCACAGATGCCAAATTGTGTTTGTTTGAAATGAAGTAAATACCGAACAAACCGACACATACTGCGCCGATTATCCAAAGCTTTTTGTTCATGATTACGTGTGCGCCATTCGTGATTGTAGCCAACTGCGAGAGAATTTGAGGTCTTTCTCTATCAGGCTTGCGCTGCATTCGAGTAGCTCACTGATTTCTTGGTTTTTCATGCCCATTAAATACTTGAGTTTGAGTGCGCTCGATTGGCGTGGATAGCGGCTACTGAAACTATCCAGAGCTTTATCCATGATAATCAATTGCTCGAAACGATCTTCTTCATCTCTCATCAATGTAATGTGTTGACGCTTTTGTGCTTGGTGCGAGCGTGCGTTGTCGATCAAAATTTGACGCATCACTTTGGCGGCCATCAAAAAGAAATCGCGCTTTGTTTCAATTTCACTCATGTCGCAGTTGGACATTTTCAGGTAAGCATCATGAATTAATGCCGTGGTGCTGTTGACGCTGTCTGCCAGTACTTTGTTGTCGGTGCCGTACTTTTCTGCATTTCGTTCACGCTCATGTTGGGCGATCTTACGCAACTGTAAATAAGCAAACTGATAGAGCTCGCTCTCAGCTCGTTTATCACCAGATTGCCATTGTTGAATGATTTGTGTCAGTGCTACTGCTGTTGTCATGGTTATACATCCTCGCTCACTTTGACAAATTCAGAAATGGTGTGGGTTTCAATGCGATCGGAACCGTCTTGGTTGCGCAGAACATTTTGTTGATAGCGATATAAAATGCCTTGCTCCCAAGTTGCACCAGCTGGCAAGTATTCCCAGGTGGTGTAATTGATTTCAGATGGGGTTGTTGACCAACGTACCATGACGTTCATTTGCGCGAGTTCGGCTTTGGGGGCGCTATTGTTGACCCACCACATGTCGGCAAATTCGCGGGTAACATCTTGGGTGTACAGGCTTGTATCGGTTGGGCAGGTGTCCGTATTTTGCGGCAGTCGCATGACTTGTTGATGGCGCATCAATAGGCACGATTGTGTCATGGACTGTTGGTGGTATTCGGTTTGCTGCCACACGCCGAGGTAGTCAATGTCGTGTTCGCTAGTATTGGGATACGTAAACCAGAGCATTTCTGTGCGGTTATTGTGTTGGATGTTTTTTTTACGCCCGAGACCTTGTACTTTTTCCATCAATAACTCGGTGCTCGGATCAAAATTGAGGGCAACGGAGCGGTACTTCCAGTCGCCTTCATCATCGAAGTCTTCGAGAGAGAAGCCATTCAAGTCGTTGCGGGTGCACCCTGTGATTGAACAACCAACAATATTAAACCAATCCGCAAACTTGCTTATCGGTTCGACGACATCTTCCGTGATAGGGCGCTTCATCGAGAGGAAGCAGCCTTGAAAATGGTCGCCAATGCTTGGGTGTTCAATCAATGAGTCTTTGGTGATGGTGAATCGAGTTTCACCAATAGGAGGACGATATTTGGGATGATGCTGATAGCGTAGATCGTAAGAACAAGCGCGGCCTTGCCAATCCTTCTTTTTGATGACGATGTTTTTGAACGTCACGTCGCGAGGTTCAAAAATGATCTCATCAGAGGAAAAGTTTTTTTCAATGTACTGCTGGCTTTCGTTTAGGTGCTCAATCGCCTCATTGACAGATACCCAATCGAGATTGAGGTAGCGTTTAGCGTCATCCAGGTAATTGAGATCAAGGCCTTTGAGCTGGCTTTGAAAGTGAGGATCAGACAGCACACGGTTTGCTAGGACAATTTCCTCACGATTCTCAGGCGTGCTGTCGAGAGAAAGCAGCAGACGCGTCATATTGATGCTGCGGCTAGGTTTGGTTGTCGCCATCGTCGGCGTCAGCACTTCTTGGCTTGATAAGGTCGTCAGCAGATAACCTTTATCATCGTTACCAAGGAAGAAGCTAATTACATCACCGGGTTGGTAATGAAATGCTCCTTGCTGAGTGACGCCAGTGATATTGGAACTGGTTTTGTAATACAGGCCAGTCACTGGGGCGTCGATAAAGTAGCCTTGCTTCAAGGTTGAAGCTGGTGGGTGTGAAGTGGCAACTGAAACGTCTGCTGCCAACGTGGACGTAGCCGTCAATGCAGACAGCCAAAATACCACTGAACGTGTATACATCTTGTTTTAAGCCTTATTGGTTGGTGCTGTTCTTAGACGCACAATTTGGCTGACAACTCATTGGTGTAGTTAGGTGCTTCTCTGGCACCGGTGTCATCATCGCCAACAACATTTTTTGTTTTATATGTTTGGGGATATCTGGGTTAGAGAGTATCCGCCTTCGTGTTAACTCCATCATGGAGTTCACTGAGAGATGTTCGACATTTTGCCCCTTCGCGTGGAAGATGAGGCGAGTCATTTCGTACATCATATCTTCTGCAATCTTCTTCTCTTGTTGCAGCTGGATATTCTTTTGCATCATGGCGCTGCCAAATAACACACCAGAGAGCACAATGATGCCTGACAATACCGAAGCAAGGGGACGTCGCTGTACCAAGCGAAAGGCGCTATACAATGGCCAGTTTTTTTTCTGCTCGATTGGACGGCGTTCGATAATTCGTTCGATATCAATGCGCAATGCTCTAACATTGGTATATCGCATTTGAGTGGCAGGACGCGTTGCGCGTCTTATCACCCAGTAAGCATCAGACCAAATTGTTGGTGATGGAAACATCAAAGCGAGAATTTTGCCCAAGGAGTACACGTCGCTTTGCTCTGTTAGAACCAGTCCTGCTTGCTGCTCTGGGCTGGCAAAATTTTGGCTAAACGCAATCAGCGCTGAGGGTGAATCTTCTCGGTTGGAGTGCGCTTTTTGAGTCAAGTTGAAGTCAAGCAGCTTGGGACGCTTGCTACGATCAATCAGTATATTTTCTGGTTTTAGATCGGCATGCAAAACCTGGTGCTGGTGGGCGTGCTCCATCGCCTGGCAGATCTGCTTAAACAACAGCAGCTTCTCCGTTTTTTCTAGCTTATTTTCAGATAGATACTCATCCAAAGTTTGACCAAACACCCGCTCCATCACGATGTAAACCGAATCTTGATGGAGACCGCCGTCAAACACTTTCGCGATGTAAGGATGGTTTAGACGCGCGAGAAGTTGAGCTTCATCGAAGAGTGCGCGTTGCCCTAACACATTGCTCAAATTGCTTTGAATAAACTTGATAGCCAGATCTTGCTCGAACGTTTCATCTGCACGTAGAGCTGCGTATACGACACCCATGCCACCACGCCCCAACTCATGAGTTAGGCGGTACTTACTGATGATTTCTCCGCTTAGATCGACGTCTTGGTTCGTAGCCTGATGAGCACCAAAATAAAGTAACTGCGTTAGTTGTTCTTCCGGTGTCTCGTCGGCTAAAAGAGGAACGAGTTGTCGATACAGCTCAGGTTGACTTCGTTGCAATGCTTGGAGGTATTGCTGCTTTTGGGAGTCGTCCAGATCAAGCAGGTGGTAGTAAATCTGGGTTTCGCTAGAGCCTAACTGCACTGTGACTAATGTCTTATTCTTTTAGGTACGGCATTTTATAAGAACTTTGATATAAATGTCATTTATTTATTCGGTTTTGATTCACAATCCATGAAACGCAATTTGATGGCTAGTGGAGTAATAACGTCATGATTTTGCGAATTATTTTTACTGAGCTTGTCGGCAGAGAGTCTATTCGTCATAATGTTACTTGTAACATTACTGATAAATCACATATTTATGGCTCAACAGAATAAGAAAACTCGTACGACATTGCAGGATGTCGCAGACCAGGTTGGCGTCACGAAGATGACCGTTTCACGCTACATGCGTAACCCTGAATCGGTGGCGGAAAAGACTCGGGCCAAGATTGCGACTGCGATTGAAGAGATGGGTTACATCGAAAACCGTGCACCGGCGATGTTGTCAAAGTCCTCCAGTAAAGCCATTGGTATTTTACTGCCGTCTTTGTCCAACCAAATTTTTGCTTCCTTTGTTCAGGGCATAGAGATGGTGACCAAAGCCAATGGCTATGAGACGCTTTTAGCGCATTTTAGCTACGATGAGCTTGAAGAAGAGCGCAAGATCGCGTCATTACTCTCTTATCAAGTCGATGGGCTTATTCTAACTGAAAGCCATCACACGCCGCGTACATTACAGATGATCAAAAATGCGGGCATTCCGGTGGTCGAAACCATGGAACTGCCATCGGAGCCGATTGATATGGCGGTTGGACTCGATCATGAAGATGCGTCGTACACCGTGGTTAAGCAGATGCTAGATACGGGGAAGCGTACAATCGTCTATTTTGGCGCGCGTCTGGATACGCGAACCAAATTGCGGATGCAAGGTTACGATCGCGCGATGACAGAAGCAGGGCTAGAACCCAAACATGTATTAACTGGTGATCATTCTAGTTTTTCTTTAGCGCATGATTTGCTCGAACGCGCACTGGAAACGCACCCAACGCTCGATGGGGTGTTCTGTACCAACGATGACATCGCAATTGGCACCATGCTGAGTGCGCAGCAACGTGGCATTCAAGTTCCACAGCAATTGGCAGTGGCGGGCTATAACGCGCTGGATATCGGTCAAACCATCAGCCCGAAACTGATCAGCGTTGATACGCCGCGTTTCCAAATTGGTGTAAAGAGCGCAGAGCTATTAATTGCGCGCCTGAAAGGCGAAACGCAAGAAGAAAAAGTCTTCGATATGGGGTATCAGATCACGTCGGGAGAGAGTGTTTAACTAATTGTTAACTGCTCTTTGTATTCGCTCATCAATGGTATTGGTAGGTTAGGGTATGGCACATCAGCTGGATGCATTGGATCTCAACTTAATGCGTTTATTAAAAGCCGTGGTGGAAAACCGCAGCATCAAGCTGGCCGCAATGCAGCTTGGCATTTCTCAACCGAGCGCCAGCCGCGGCGTGATGAAGTTGAAGCAAGTGTTTGATGACCCGCTTTTTGTGCGTAAAGCACATGGGGTAGAGCCATCACCCATGGCGATTCGTCTCGCCGCCGAGTTCGACAATATGGTTGCACCACTGGAAAAAGTGGTGCAAGAATTTGAAGTGTTCGACCCACTGCAATACCAAGGGCAGATTGCGATTGTAACTGACCCTTATTTGATGGATGAACAAGGGCAGCGACTGCTCACTGGCTGTCATCGAGCCTTTCCCAAAGCGCACTTTGCCTTTTCCAGCTGGAATACTTACTCGCACGATGAAATGTTAGAAGGCGAGCACGATTACTGCATTCTTGACCAAGAGACCGAGCTGTCGAAAGACATTTACATGCGCCCGTTATTCGTTGAAAAACGAGTGATTTTGGCGCGCAAAAACCACCCAACGTTGTCGAAAGTCAGCAATGATTGGGACACGGTGTCCAAACTACCACTCGTCTCTTTGCCTGCGCCTGCATCATATAAACCGCTTTGTACCGTGGAGTCCGAGTATCGACGTATGGGTTATGAGCCAGTAGTGTTACTGAAGTCCTATAATTTGCGTTTGGCTTGCCAAATGTTGCAAGAAACCGACGCGATTATGTATGCCAGTCAAAGCTCGGCATTGTTGATGCCAGAACTCGCCTCTTACGCAATGCCACCCGTTAATCGTGAGTTCAGTCAGTTTGTGGTCTCTGGCGGTTTCCTTCAAACCAACCGCAACCATCCTTTGCACAGACACCTACATAAAGTGGTGCGACAAACCCTCAATACGCCGCTGATTTTTACGCAGTGACGTCACCTGATGGCATCAGCTGAATGAGAGAGCAGATGCTTTAACCTTATCAATGTTGTGTGATTACATAGACAACTTATTTCTTAAGATATTCAAAAATGAATATCTCAATTACCTGTCTCTTTTTCCTACCCAGCGCTAACCTTATCTCAAATAGTCAGGAGAAGTGGCTCATTTTTATCTTTTTAACTTTTTGAATGTCGATACAGGTACGTGGCATTCACCATTCTCCGTTATGCATTTTTTTAATTTCTGATGGAGGATTAATCATGCTAGTTGCACGTCTATTTTTATTGCTCGCCATCGTTGCCGAAGTGGCTGGCACCAGCACTATGTCTCTTATCGGACAAGGGCACGGGTGGTGGGGCTACATCGTAATGTATGTGCTGATCGCAATCTCTTACTACTTTCTCGCGTTTGCCGCGAAGAAAATATCTATCGGTGTGGCATACGCTGTCTGGGAAGGGTTAGGTATCTCGTTGATCACCGTGGTGTCGATCATCGCCTTTGATGCCAACTTAAACCATCAAGAGTTGTTTGGTTTGATGTTAGCCGTTGTTGGCATTGTGTGTGTGACCTTAGGGGAATCACATGGTCAACCTAACGCCAAGAAAAATGCCGATAAACCGGCAAAAGAACGTTCATTTTCTACTAGTACAAGGTGCGAATCATGAGTCAATTTTTTACGATGTCATTTGGATTTGTCGTGATGGCTGCCTTGGTCGATATCATGGCCAATATGGCGCTGACACGCTCAAAAGGTTTTAAATATAAAGGCTGGGGCATTGCGGCGATTGTGTTGGTACTGACAGCATTCACGCTGTTGGCACAAGCGGTGAAAGAGATCGACTTAGCCATTGCTTATGCCTCTTGGGGTGCGATCGGTATCTTGGGTACCGCAGTGGGTGGAGCCTTGCTGTTTAAGCAGAAACTCAAGCCAATCGGCTGGTTTGGTATCTTTGTGGTGATTGCTGCCGTCGTGGTGATGAAGACCGCTTAATCAAGCCAAACAAAAACAACGAAGACAAATACAAAGAGCGGAGTATCAAACTCCGCTCTTTTTGTTTGTCTGGCTTACACAATGAAGCTTGCGCCTTCTTCTGCGCTAGAGACGTTTTGGCGGATCACGCTAAACAGACCTCGTCCCCAGGTTTGTTGGGTAGATTCGGTGTCGAAATGAATCAACTCGCGACCAGTGGTATCGCTTAAGTTGTTCAGTTCGCCCGTTTGACAATCAAGGCGAATCAAATCACCGTTGCGCACTAAACCAATCGCGCCACCACGAATGGCTTCTGGAGAAACGTGAATCGCAGACGGAATTTTACCGGATGCACCAGATAAACGACCGTCCGTCACCAGCGCCACTTTAAAGCCCGCTTTTTGCACGTTCCCTAAAATTGGCATCAGTTTGTGCAGTTCAGGCATGCCGTTTGCCGCTGGGCCGTTGTGTGTGACCACAACGATGCAGTCTTTGTTCAGCTCGCCACGTTTGTACGCGGCCTCCACTTCGTGTTGGCATTGGAATACGATCGCTGGTGCCACAATCACGCGTTGCTCTTCTTTCACCGCAGACACTTTCACCACGGCTTTGCCCAAGTTGCCAGTCAATACGCGAGTGCCGCCAGTATTTTGGAAAGTGGCGTCTGGTTTGGCGATCACGTCACCGTCTTGGCTGCCTTGGCACGGCCTCCAAGTCAGTTGGCCATCGACAAGGCTCGGCAGCGTCATTTGGTCTTCAAATTCACCAAACACGGGTTTCACATCGCGATGCAAAAGCTCGGATTGGTTCAAGCGGTGCAATAACGCGGGCACGCCCCCCGCGTCTTGGAACGCGTTCATATCGGCTGGGCCGTTCGGGTAAACGCGAGCTAACAAAGGAACCACATCCGACAGATCGCTGATGTCTTGCCACGTGAGCAAGATGCCAGCAGCACGCGCCACGGCGATCATATGAATGGTGTGATTGGTACTGCCGCCAGATGCGAGTAGAGCGATGATGCCGTTGACCAAGCTCTTTTCTGTGACCACTTCTGCCAACGGACGGAAGTGTGCAGAACCCGCCGTCATTGAGGCGATTTTCAGAGCCGCGTGATCGGTTAACGCTTTACGCAGTTGGGTATGGGGATGGATGAATGCCGAACCTGGCAGCATCAAGCCCATGGCTTCGAACACCAACTGGTTGGTGTTGGCTGTGCCGTAAAACGTACACGTCCCCGCAGAGTGGTAAGCGCGACACTCCATATCCAGCAGAGCGTCTTTGCCGACTTCACCCGCTGCGTATTTTTGGCGCACGTCGACTTTCTCTTCATTGCTGATGCCTGTTGCCATCAGACCCGCTGGTACAAACGCAGTCGGTAGATGCGCGTAAGACAGCGCGCCCATCAGTTGCCCCGGGGCGATTTTGTCACAGATACCAAGCAGTAATGTGGCATCAAAGACATTGTGACTCAAAGACAACGCCGTTGATTGCGCAATTAAGTCACGTGAAAACAGCGACATATCCATGCCTGCTTGACCTTGAGTCACCCCATCGCACATCGCTGGCACACAACCTGCGACTTGCGCCGTATGGCCGTAGTCCGCCAGCACTTGTTTGATTTGCACTGGGTAATCTTGGTACGGCTGGTGGGCGCTCAACATGTCGTTGTAGGCGCTGATCAGCGCGACATTGGCATGAGTAAAATCGAGAATATTTTTCTTTTCAGAAGAGCAAGAAGCGGCGACTGCATGGGCTAAGTTACCACAAGATAAACCAACGCGGCCTTTGCCCGCTTCGGCTTGCACTTCGGTGCGAGTAAGAAAGGCAGCGCGCGCTTCACGGCTGCGCTCGGTCAAACGTTGTGTGACCTCAAGAACAACAGAGTGAGTCATTACGCCACCTCGATCGCTTGCATTTTGATTAGCTCAGCGGCAGAGCGTTCCACCACGTCGCTGATGTCTCCGTCGATACTGATGATCAGAGTTTGAGGCTCGTTGTCTGGGCGCTCTAGCGTCTCGAATTGGCTCTTCACCATGTTTTCTTTCATGAAGTGGCCTTTGCGCATACGCATGCGATTAAGGATCAACTCCATATCGCCATCAAGGAACAGGAAGGTCACGTTGTCGTTGCCTTCGCGGATCTGATCGCGGTAAATCTTTTTCAGTGCTGAACAGACAATAATGCCGTGTTCGTTTTTGCTTTCTAGGCTGTACGCCGCATCACGAATGCGTTCTAGCCATGGCTTGCGATCATCATCGTTCAGAGGCTGGCCCGATGCCATTTTCTGAATGTTCGCTCGTGGATGAAGATCATCACCATCAATGAATTTACGCCCTAGCTTTTTCGCTAGATGCTCACCAATTGTGCTTTTACCACTAGCACAAACGCCCATAACGATGACACTACTACCAGCCATAACTTATCCTCATAACCAAATTTGCGCGTGATCTCAATTTTTGAATTCACTTTAAAATATGGGTTTATCTTATTCATGTTATCGGTAACATGTTACCGGTAACTGAAATAAATGTGAACCATAACACAAACAATAATTCTTAAAGGTGAACCTATGGAGCAATTAACCCAAGCCCCAGATCCTACGTTCCTACTGACGATTGCAGGCCTTGCCATTGCAGCGTTACTCGTTCTGATCATTAAACTGAAAGTCCATGCTTTTGCTTCCCTTACTATGGTGAGTTTAGGCACAGCAATCGCCACTGGCGTTCCTTCTGAGAAAGTCGTATCGACCATGATGGGCGGCTTCGGCGGCACACTGGCTTCCGTGGCATTGCTGGTTGGTCTTGGTGCGATGATCGGTAAAATTCTTGAAGTGACTGGCGGTGCGAAAGTGCTGGCAGACACTTTGATTGGTCGCTTTGGTAAAGAGCGCGCACCATTTGCTTTGGGCGTCGCTTCATTACTGTTTGGCTTCCCAATCTTCTTCGATGCTGGCCTTGTAGTGATGATGCCAATCATCCTAAGTGTGGCGGCTCGTTTTGGTGGCTCACCAATTAAATACGCGTTGCCAGCAGCCGGTGCTTTTGCGGTTATGCACGCGTTTGTTCCACCACACCCAGGTCCGGTTGCAGCGGCAGAATTCCTTGGCGCAAACATCGGTCTGCTATTGGTGGTGGGTATTTTGGTTGCTATTCCAACTTGGTACCTTGGCGCTTACCTATTTGGTTTGTACGCGGGCAAAAAATTCGATATCCCACTATCTAAAGCCTTCTTTAATGGCGAAGCGATGGTGGATGAGCGCAACGCACCAAAATTTGGCACGGTTATGACCATCCTTGTGCTGCCAGTCCTGCTAATCTGTTTGGATACGGTATTGAACACACTGGCGGTTGCAGGTTTGATTGATGGCAAAACGGCACTGGTTGAGTTCCTACGCATGCTAGGTAAAACCCCAGTTGCGTTGCTGATCACTTTGATTGTCTGTCTGGCTGTGTTTGCCAAAGACTACGGCATGGCAAAACTAGAAAAATTATGTGGTGAGTCATTGGCTCCTATCTGTGGTGTTATCCTAGTAACGGGTGCAGGTGGCATGTTTGGCGGCGTACTGCGTTCAAGTGGTATCGGTGATGCACTGGCTGACGTTCTTACAGATACAGGTATGCCTGTGATTGTGGCGGCGTTTGTTATTTCAACCTGTCTGCGTGTTGCTCAAGGCTCGGCAACGGTAGCGCTAACCACTACGGCAGCTCTTATCGCGCCAGTTGTGGCTGCATCAACAGGTTTGAGTGAACTCGACCTTTGCTTTATCGTAATCGCGATTGCGGGTGGTGCAACGGTACTGTCTCACTTCAATGACTCTGGTTTCTGGTTGGTATCTCGTTTGCTTGAGATGGATGAGAAAACCACATTAAAAACTTGGACGGTAATGGAAACGTTACTTGGCGGTATCGCGTTTATTATCGTCGCAACATTAAGCTTTATTCTTTAGAGGTTCCCCATGACAACACTTGAACAACGATTAAGAGAAATCAAAATCGTCCCAGTTATCGCAATCAACGACGTAGCACACGCTCTGCCACTGGCAAAAGTGTTGGTAGAGAACGGTTTACCATGTGCGGAAGTGACATTCCGCACCGAAGCTGCGGCGGAGTCGATTCGCATCATGCGTGAATCGTACCCAGAGCTGTTGATTGGCGCGGGCACCGTTCTGACCACAGAACAAGTGGATATCGCAATCGAAGCGGGCGTGGACTTTATCGTTAGCCCAGGCTTCAACCCAACCACAGTGAAATACTGTCAGCAACGTGGCGTGACTATCGTACCGGGTGTAAACAACCCAAGCTTGGTTGAGCAAGCGATGGAAATGGGTTTGCGTACGTTGAAGTTCTTCCCTGCTGAGCCATCAGGCGGCGTAAACATGCTGAAAGCACTGACGGCGGTTTACCCAGTGGAATTCATGCCAACAGGTGGCGTAAGCCCATCCAACGTGGAAGATTACCTAGCGCTGAAATCGGTTGTAGCTTGTGGCGGTACTTGGATGGTGCCAACCGCAATGATGGACAACGGCGATTGGGAAGGCATTGCTGAATTGGTTCGTGCAGTTAAGTAAAACGCACAAACGGCTCCGAAATACCCCCGAACGTTAGAAAACGTGACACAAAAAAGGGTCATCAAGTTACTTGATGACCCTTTTGCTTTTGGGAATGAAACAGCTTTAGAAGTGATGCTTCATAAAGCGCTTAATAAAGCGAATGAAATCGGCTTCGGCTAGCTTCGCGCACTTCAATGTTTGGGCGTGAGACAGTTCTACATCACCCAAACCTTCTGCCATGTTGGTGATCGCACACACTGCCAATACGGGTAAGCCGCAATGCGCCGCAGAAATCACTTCTGGCACGACCGACATGCCCACTACATCACCACCGATGATCTGCATCATGCGGATTTCGGCTGCGGTCTCAAAGTTGGGGCCTGTGTAAGAGACAAACACACCTTCATTCAGGTGAATGCCATTGGCTTTGCCGACTTCAAACGCTTCTGCGCGCAGGTCTTTGTCGTACGCATTGGCGAGGCTGAAGAACCTCGGGCCGTACTCTTCATCATTCGGACCGATCATTGGCGATTCAGGCATGGTATTGATGTGGTCATGAAATACCACCAGAGAACCGACGTCGATGCGTTCAGGGCGAAGTGAGCCTGCCGCGTTGGTGACGAGCAGAAACTCACAGCCCAGCTTTTTAAAGGTGCGCACGGGCGTTGTCATGACCTTCATTGAACCGTGTTCGTAGTAGTGACCGCGACCTTTCATGCACACTACGTCTACGCCGCCCATGGTACCAAGCACCAACTCACCAGAGTGGCCTTGCACGGTGCTAATCGGAAAGCCTTCGAGCTCTTCGTATGGAATGACCACTTTGTCTTGTAGCTCGTCTGCCAATACGCCTAAGCCAGAGCCTAAAATAAACGCCGCTTTAGGTTGGAAGTTTGGTTTGCGTTCGCGAATGGTTTGTAGCGCGCCGATTACTGGATCGTGATTCATGTTAGTCACCTTCTGGTTGTGTGTTGATTCCATTGTGTGACTTTCTGCGCTGGTTATCTTTGCTTTATTCGCTACTATCATCCTCAAAAAGAGGATGATGAAATTCGCTAGGACTCAATGCATGAAGTCAGAACCATTTGAGCGCGTGACGCTGAAGATGCTGCGTTACTTTTACGAGGTCGCACAAACCAAGCATTTCACTAAGGCGGCCGAGAACCTCAATATCACCAATTCGCCGTTGAGCAATCGCATCAAAGAGTTGGAAGAGGTGCTTAACGTCAAACTGTTTGAGCGTGATTCAAGAAACGTCATGCTGACGGAGGCCGGGCGATTGTTGGAGTCCAAATGCCAACTGATTTTTCAGACCTTGGATGTCTCACTCAATCAAGTGCAGCAAGTGGGTTTGAACCAGAGAAACATCTTGCGAGTTGGTGTGGTAAGTAGCGCATTTTGGGGCGGATTTGATCGTCTGTTACAGCGCTTCCATGCTGAGCATGACACTTATCACGCCGACATTTTTGACCTTAACCCAGAGACGCAAAAGAAGCATCTGAGCGAGAAGAAAATCGATGTGGGCATTGTGCGTTTTGCTGATGCACTCAACATTTATCCGTATCAGTCGGTATCTTTGGGCAAAGATGTGTTTGTGGTGGCGGTGTCGGAGCAACATGAGTTAGCCAGCAAATCTTTGCTGCGGCTCCAAGATTTAAAGGCGTGTGAGTTTGCGTTTATGAGTTTGGCGAATTCTGCCTCGGCAAACTTCATCATCAATGCCTGTCTGCAAGAAGGCTTTTCACCCCATATTGGCAAACAAGTGGTGGAGCCAAGCACCTTGATGGCATATGTAGCAAACAGCAATACCGTGACGTTGGTTCCGTCGACGTTTTCTCAGCATCATTGGCATGGGATTCGTTTTATCAAGCTGAAAGAGTCACTGTGTGCAGACTTGTGTCTGATTCATGATGGTAAGCAGGAGAGTGCTATTAAAGCCGAGTTTATTCGCACATTATTAGAGAATGCGAGTTAAGCATGGGATAACAAAAAAAGGTCATCCTAAGATGACCTTTTCAAATGATTCGCTGAAATCAGCAATGCGATTAGCGCGTAATTAACGCATCGTTACGAACTCTTCAGAGCCCGTTGGGTGGATAGCCACAACAGAGTCGAAGTCTGCTTTGGTTGCGCCCATCTTCATTGCTACGCCGAAGCCTTGGATCATTTCATCTACCGTGAAACCGATGCCGTGCAGACCAACAACCGTTTCTTCTTCGCCCGCACATACAAGCTTCATCTTACATGGTTGACGGTGCTTAGTAACGGCGGTGTACATCGCCGTAAAGCCAGACGTGTAGACTTTGATATTGTCTTTGCCGTACTTCTCTTCCGCTTCTTGCGTCGTTAGACCGATAGTGCCGATTGGTGGGTGGCTAAATACCACAGTTGGTACCAAATCGTAGTCCATCTTCGCGTTTGGTTTGTTGTTGAACAAACGCTCAGAAAGTTGACGACCCGCTTTCACTGCTACTGGCGTTAGCTCGATACCGCCTTCCATGATGTCACCCACACAGTAGATGCCTTTCACGTTGGTTTCTTGGTATTCGTCTACCTTGATGTAGCCTTTTTCGTTCGTTGCCACACCGGTTGACGCTAGGTTGATTGCGTCTGTCGCAGGGTGACGACCGATTGCCCAAATCAGTTGATCAACGTTTTGGCTTTCACCGTTTTCTAGGTGCAGAGTTAGGCTGCCATCGGCTTCTTTTACCACTTCTTTTGGTACAGAGTGGGTGTGCAGTTTTGGACCTTCTGCGTCCATCACTTCAACCAACGTATCGATGATCATTGGATCGAAGCTACGCAGTGGTGACTCTTTACGTACGAACAGGTGCGTTTCTGTACCTAGCGCGTGCAGTACGCCAGCAATTTCAACTGCGATGTAGCCTGCGCCCACAACCGCAACGCGTTTTGGTTGCTCTGCTAGGTCGAAGAAGCCGTTTGAATCGATGCCGTATTCAGCGCCTGGAATGTTTGGAATAGTAGGACGACCACCAACCGCGATCAGGATGTGATCTGCTGTGTAGTGTTCACCGTTTACTTCGACAGTTTTTTCGTCAACAAACTTAGCAAAGCCTTTAATCACGTTTACTTTATTGTTGCCAAGAACGCGATCGTAAGATTGGTGAATACGACCAATGTACGCCTGACGGCTCTCAACCAGTTTGCTCCAGTCGAAACCTTTCACGTCGACATCAAAACCGTAATCTTCTGCGTACAGGTTCATTGCTTCTGCGATTTGCGCGCCATGCCACATCACTTTTTTCGGTACACAACCTACGTTGACACAGGTACCGCCAAGGTCTTGAGCTTCGATTAGCGCAACTTTCGCGCCGTACATCGCCGCACGGTTTGCAGATGCGATGCCGCCACTGCCGCCACCGATACAGATATAGTCAAAATGAGTCGCCATTACTTTCTCCAAGAGCTTATAAATTTTATCTGGTACATAGATAGATTGGGATGACCTTGCCCGAACTCAATGCCACCGTTATCCCACTATCATAAATCGAATTCGACTAATTCCTAAATGGGAAAAAGCGACAATACTTATGACAAATAGCGATGAGAGGCACAAAAAGAAGAATAAGCACGATTGGAGGGAGAAGGTGAGAGCATAAAAAAGCGCAACGAGAATATCGTTGCGCTTGAAGATATCAGTACTGAAGTGCTTACTCTGGCACAATCCAGTCCACTTTCCAGTGGCCAGTTGCTGGTGCGATCGCGTCTTGCAGGAATGGCAGAATCTCTTTCATCTGGCTTTCCAGTTTCCATGGCGGGTTAATCACAATCATGCCGGATGCCGTCATGCCGCGCTCGTTGGTATCTGGTGCAACACCTAACTCGATTTGCAGAATTTTACGAATGCCCAGTGCTTCCAAGCCTTCGATCATATCTTCGATGTCGTGACGGTTTACCACTGGGTACCAAATCGCGTAGATACCGGTTGCCCAACGTTTATGGCTCTGATGAATCGCTCGCACCACATCGCGGTACTCTTTCGCGAGTTCGTATGGTGGGTCAATCAGCACCAAACCACGACGTTCTTGTGGCGGTAAGCTTGCTTTGAGGCGTTGGAATCCGTCTTCTTTGAAGATGCTCACTTGGCGATCACGATGGAATTCTTGCTCTAACAATGGGTGATCGGCCGGGTGCAACTCGGTCAGCACCATGCGATCTTGTGGGCGGATTTGCGCGCGCGCCACACGTGGTGAGCCTGGGTAGTAACGCAGCTTCTCGCCATTGTTGAGCACTTTAATGGCATCGATGTAGCTTTTGATGTCTTCGGGAATGCTTGGGTTATCCCAAATACGTGCGATGCCTTGTTTGTATTCGCCCGTTTTTTCAGACCATTCGTGAGTCAGATCGTAACGGCCCACACCCGAGTGGGTATCGTGATAAACGAATGGCTTATCTTTTTGTTTCAGCGCATCAAGAATGAGGCTTTGAACGATGTGTTTGACCACGTCGGCATGGTTGCCAGCGTGGAAGCTGTGGCGGTAACTTAACAAATTAAACTCTCGAAACACTCTTTGGTTGAGTGTGGTCTGTGATTTTCACTCTATGGCGGTATTATACTCAAGTAACTTAAAGATGTAGAACTTCCAATCAAATCTGTTCCTCTGATAAGGGGACGCTATTGAAATTTCTTTAAGTCACCCACACTTACTATTGGTAATCGAATTGAACTAGGTGAGTTTCTCGCACTCAAAAGGGTGTGAAATTTCATTTAGGTATAACAAGACTCAAGGACAGAGTAGCGCTGGTTGACTATATGATGGTCATCGCGGCATAGAGAAAGGGAACGGAGCTCCCCCAATCCATGTTGCTGGCTCGTCTGTACATTGAGTTGGCCTATCTACACAAAATAGACAGGCAATCACAGAGTCAAAACACAAAAGGAATTATTCATGTCTAATCCTCTACTGACGTTTACGGACCTACCTCCGTTTTCTCAAATTAAACCAGAACACATCAAGCCTGCCGTTGAGGAAGCGATTGCTGACTGCCGAGCAAAAATCGATGAAGTTCTACAAGACAACGCTCACCCAACTTGGGACAGTGTGATTGCGCCAATTGAAGAAGCGGATGATCGCTTAAGCCGCATTTGGTCGCCAGTTGGTCACATGAACTCTGTGGTGAACAGCGAAGCTCTGCGTGAAGCGTACGAAAGCTGCCTACCAATTTTGTCGGAATACGGCACTTGGGTTGGTCAGCACAAAGGCCTGTACGAAGCGTACAAAACCATCAAAGCGAGCGAAGAATTTGCAACGCTAACGCGTGCCCAGCAGAAAACCATCACCGATGCGCTACGTGACTTCGAATTGTCGGGCATTGGCTTGCCATCAGACGAGCAGCACCGTTACGGCGAGATCAGCAAACGCATGTCTGAGCTGAGCTCTAAATTCTCCAACAATGTGCTGGATGCCACCATGGGTTGGACCAAGCACATCACGGATGAGAAAGACCTCGCGGGTATGCCAGAATCGGCGTTGGCAGCAGCGAAAGCCGCTGCAGAAGCAAAAGAGCTCAATGGCTACCTGATCACGCTAGATATCCCATCTTACCTACCAGTCATGACGTACTGCGACAACCAAGAGTTGCGTAAAGAAGTGTACGAAGCGTACGTGACGCGCGCTTCTGATCGTGGTCCAAACGCAGGCAAATGGGACAACTCAGAAATCATTACTGAGCAGCTAAAACTGCGTCATGAAATCGCACGTATGCTGGGCTTCAACACCTTCAGTGAGAAGTCGTTGGCGACCAAAATGGCAGAAACTCCGGCTCAAGTGCTTGGTTTCCTAAATGACTTAGCGACACGCGCGAAACCGCAGGGTGAGCGCGAAATTGAAGAGTTGCGTCAGTTTACTAAGAGCGAATTTGGCGTTGAAGAGCTGAACGTGTGGGATATCGCTTACTACAGCGAGAAGCAAAAACAGCACTTGTTCCAAATCTCGGACGAAGAGCTGCGCCCATACTTCCCAGAGTCAAAAGTCGTGAGCGGTCTGTTTGAAGTGCTAAACCGCGTGTTTGGCATGACCGTTACTGAGCGTGAAGGCGTAGACACTTGGCACGAATCTGTGCGTTTCTTCGACATCTTTGACACTGAAGGCACACTACGTGGCAGCTTCTACCTAGATCTCTACGCTCGTGAACACAAACGCGGCGGCGCGTGGATGGATGACTGTCGTGGTCGTCGTATTACGCTATCTGGCGAACTGCAAACGCCGGTTGCGTACCTAACCTGTAACTTCAACCGTCCAGTAGGCGACAAGCCAGCACTGTTTACGCACGATGAAGTTGTGACACTTTTCCATGAATTTGGTCACGGCATCCACCACATGCTGACGCAGGTAGAAACTGGCGCGGTATCAGGCATTAATGGCGTACCTTGGGATGCGGTTGAGCTACCAAGTCAGTTCCTAGAAAACTGGTGTTGGGAAGAAGACGCGCTGGCGTTCATTTCTGGTCACTACGAAACGGGCGAGCCGCTACCAAAAGTGATGCTAGACAAAATGCTCGCGGCGAAAAACTTCCAATCTGCGATGGGTATTTTGCGTCAGCTAGAATTCGGCTTGTTCGACTTCACGCTTCATACTGAATATGACCCAGAAGTGGGTGCACGTGTGCTGGAAACCTTGGCAGAAGTGAAAGAGAAAGTGGCGGTTGTTCCAGCGGTTGAGTGGGCGCGTTTCTCACACAGCTTCGGTCACATCTTCGCTGGTGGTTACAGCGCGGGTTACTACAGCTACCTATGGGCAGAAGTGTTGTCGTCAGACGCATTCTCTCGTTTTGAAGAAGAAGGTATCTTCAACAAAGAGACGGGTCAAAGCTTCCTGAACAACATTCTAGAAATGGGTGGCAGTGAAGAGCCAATGGAGCTGTTTAAGCGCTTCCGTGGTCGTGAACCACAAATCGATGCACTGCTGCGCCATTCGGGTATTGCGGCGTAAATTGAGCAAAAAACACAAAGGCCAACCGTTCGGTTGGCCTTTTTTGTACATTTTTTATAAAAATTTTACGGATTCACGTTGCGGTTGATCGGGTTTTGCAACGATATCAATGTCTCCGTGGACTGAACCTCATCAATGGCTTGCAGCTTATCAATCAGCACAAATTGCAGTTCTTCAATCGATTTGCACATCAATTTGACGAATATGTTATACGCGCCTGTGGTGTAGTAAGCTTCCACTACCTCATCGAGAGCATTGAGTTTTTCTAACGCGGAATGGTAGTCACGCGCCGCGTTAAGGTTAATACCAATAAAGCAACACACATCGTAGCCGAGCTTCTTGGTATTTACGATCACCTCCGTACCCTCGATTATGTCAGCCGATTTCATTTTCTCGATACGCACATGAATGGTGGCAGGGCTGACATCGAACTGCTTAGCCATTTCGGCGTAAGGCGTTCTGGCGTCTGCCATAAGTGTTTTTAAGATTGCGCGGTCAAGGTCGTCGAGTTTCGGCAGGCTCGCATTCATACTATTATTTCCGTTGGGTATGAGAGTTACGTCTCTTTTATACTCACAGCGGACACGATTCACAAGGTTTGGCAGGGGTAACTGCGGGTTAACTCCGATGCTATGGAGAGAATGTGCAGCGTTTTCTGGTTATTGCCGCGCTATGTTGGAGCGCGTTTGCTACGGCCTCAGATCCGAAGGTGTTGGTCGTGCACTCCTATCATCAGGGTTTTTTCTGGACGGACTCCATACAGCGAGGCATCGAGCAACAGCTGGGCGATCGAGCGCTGGACATGCGTGTGCTCTATCTAGACTCGAAACGTAACCAGAGTGAGCAGTTTTTTGCACAACTAAAATCCTTATATCTTACGAAATTACGCAAAGAGCGATTCGATGCCATTTTAGTGAGCGATAACAATGCGCTTGAACTCATGCAGCGTTTAGCCCCAATCCTCAAAGACACCCCAGTTATATTTAACGGCATTAATAACTACCATCCTTCTTTACATCGTTCTCTGAATGCAACCGGAGTCATGGAAGATGTCGATTTGGAAGCGAATCTCGCTCTTATTGAGCGCTTACATCCGAACTACACACAAGTTCTCATCGTCAGTGACCACTCGGTGACCGGTGAGGTGTTGCGTTATCAAATCGACAATTTTGTCCTCAAGTTCCCGCAATATCGAGACAAAATCGTACAACTTGTCCCAGACAGCATCATCGATCTAAAACAACAAGTCGCAAAACTGAGTTCCGATAAAGTCGTCTTGTTCTGGACCTATTACCGAGATAAACAAGGTATGGTTGGCAGCGAGCGTGACTGGGTTGGTGTCAACAAAGTCTCAAACGCGCCGCTGTTTATGGTGCATGACATTGGTTTGGGTCATGGCGCAGTTGGAGGGGTTATTCAAAGTGGTTATCGGCATGGTATTGAGAGCGCAGAGATGCTTGAGTTCGTTTTGGATAACCCTGATCAGCCTCTGCCTGCCGTGAAAAAAAGTGATTCTGAAATAAAGCTCGATTACCAAGCGGTAGCGCGTTGGGGATTGGGGGCTGAACAAGAGGTTTCTGCGGTATTTTTTAATAAGCCAATGAAGCTTTCTGAACGTTTTGCCAAGGAAATTCGCCTGTTTGGTAGTCTGTTTGTGGTGATGTCGGTGGTCATTTTGCTGATGGGTTATTATTTACAGCGGATGCGTCGCAGTGAGAGCGCTGCGCGAGAAAGCCAGGCTATTCTAGAGTCGATTTTCGATCAGAGCATGCAGTATATGGGCATTTTGGATGCCAACGGTGTGCTTAAATCGGGCAACGATCACCTTCAATCCTTACTTTATCACCAAGGACTGCGTTTAGACCGACCACTTTGGTTTCACCCCAACTGGAGTGAGAAAGCCCAAGCGCTGCTAGAGGAGTATTTCCATGCGCCTCACCATCAAGTGTCGACGTTTGAAGCTGAAATTTGGAGTAAAGAACACGGCGCCTTGGTATTAGAAGTTTCGCTCAAGCCTTTTTCTCAGCAAGTAGGGAATCATAAGCAATACTTGTTTGAAGCGCGCGATATTACCAGTCGTAAATTGATGGAGGACAAGCTCTACCAACGTGAGTCAACCCTACGCAACTATTATGAGCAGCAGCCCGTGATGATGGTGACGCTTGATAGTAATAACCGAATTCAAGAAGTGAATCGATTTGCTCAACTACTTCTTGGCTACAAACCGATGGACATGCTCGGACATCGCCTGAGGGAGTTCTATTTTGATGACAAAGTGCTGTTCCCTCGCCAAGTGTTATTGCAACCCAACCAGCAAGTGCATGGTGTTTGGCGACGTGAAGTCGAGTATCGTCATGCAAATGGTCATCGTGTTTGGGTGCGCGAGAATATTCGTCCGCTGAGTGAATCTGAGCAACTACTGATTGTGGGCGAAGATATTACCGAAACCAAACTGCTTTCCGAGAAATTGGAATACCAAGCTCGCTATGACTTACTGACGGGGACTTACAACAGAAACCATTTTGAACTAGAGCTTAAGACCGCACTGTGCGAAGTGGACAGCCATCGTCGAGTCCACGCCATGTTGTACCTCGACTTAGATCAACTAAAAGTCCTCAATGATACGGTTGGGCATGATGCAGGTGATGCGGCGATTCAATTCTGCGCCAGTATGCTGGAAGGCGTTCTGCCGTACAATTCCATCTTGGCTCGAATGGGAGGCGATGAGTTTGCGGTGTTACTCAAAGACTGTGACGAATATGGCGCCATCAATATTGCCAAACTGATCATCTCGACACTAAGCGAACATCTCTTTATTTGGGAAGACACACGCCTGTTCATCAGTTGCTCAATTGGTATCCGTATCATCGATCATACCGCTGATACGCCACAAATGGTGCACGCTCAAGCAGACTCTGCTTGTCACGCCGCTAAAGAGCAAGGCCGTAACCGCTATAATCTATTCAGCTTAGATAACGAAGAGTTGCAGCGTCGTCAGATGGAAATGCAGAGCGTCAATTTGGTGCATGAGGCATTGTCGAATCAACGTTTAGAACTGTTTGCTCAACCGATAAAAAGCTTACAAAAGCACGAGACTCAAATGTATTTTGAGATTTTGGTGCGTATTCGCAATGGGTACGGTGATTATGTTTCTCCTGCGCTGTTTATCCCTGCTTCCGAGCGTTACAACATTGCCCATTGGATTGATAAGCAGGTTATTACTCAAACACTAGAGTGGTTTGAACAGCGTCCTGAGGTGGTTGAACAGCTTGGTCGCTGTTCGATAAACCTTTCAGGTCAATCTATGGGGAATCAAGAGTTTATTGACTTCTTATTGGAGCGATTGGAAAGTTCGACTCTGCCGTGTGAAAAAATCTGCTTAGAAATCACCGAGACAGCGGCGATGAGCAATCTGGATCAAGCCATTGAGCTGTTTACCAAGCTAAAGGCTTTGGGTTGTATGATTGCATTGGATGATTTCGGATCTGGATTGTCTTCATTTGGCTACTTAAAGAAACTTCCTGTCGATATCGTGAAAATTGATGGTCTTTTCGTGCAAGATATCAACGTAAATGAAATGGACCGCGTGATGGTTCGTTCAATCAATGACTTGGCGAAGCAACTAGGTAAAGTGACGGTGGCGGAGTTTGTCGAAAATGACCAGGTTATGCAGCATTTGATAGACCTCGGTGTGGACTACGGTCAAGGCTACGGTATTGGTCATCCTAAGCCGCTTTCTGAGCTAGTGGAGCAACTGACGGTTGTATAACCTCTGCGTAGCAAGCTCAACCTAGCATTAATAGGTAACTTAGGTATACACTCAGCGCCAGTTACCTCGATTTTTATTGGAGCCTCCTTTTGCAACTGCAATTGATCTGTGAAAACCCGTCTCAACAATCTCATCTTGATGAACTCGCTGCGCGTTGGCAGCTTTCTCACACTGACGATAGCGATTTTGCTTTGGTGCTAACCACCGAGCGTTTGGAGCTACGTAAAGTGGATGAGCCAAAGCTGGGTGCAATCTTTGTGGATTTGATTGGTGGTGCGGTAGGTCATCGTCGCAAGTTCGGTGGTGGTAAAGGCCAAGCAATTGCGAAAGCGGCGGGGTTGAACAAAGGGGCAACGCCAACCGTGTTAGACGGCACGGCAGGTCTTGGTCGTGATGCGTTTGTGCTCGCCTCGCTAGGTTGTAAAGTGCAGATGGTCGAGCGTCATCCAGTCGTAGCGGCTTTGTTAGATGATGGCTTGGATCGAGCGAAACAAGACCCAGAAATCGGCACCTGGGTATCTGAGCGCATGTCGCTAATCCATGCTTCTAGCCATGATGCGCTGGAACAATTGGCGCAAGATAAAGACTTTGTCCAGCCAGATGTGGTGTATCTTGACCCGATGTATCCGCACCCAGAAAATAAAAAGAAGTCGGCGCTCGTGAAAAAAGAAATGCGCGTTTTCCAATCGTTGGTTGGCGCCGATTTGGACGCCGATGGCCTACTAGAACCAGCCATGGCGTTAGCCACAAAGCGTGTAGTAGTTAAACGCCCAGACTATGCTAACTGGCTGAACGAGAAAAAACCGACCATGGCGATTGAAACGAAAAAAAATCGCTTCGATGTCTACGTTAAAGCATCGATGGCATAACTTCCTGACGGCTCAACTTTTCTTGTCACAGTACGGTGTGTCGTGCTGTGACTCAGCCTCTCTTTCCTCGTCTCTATTGATAGTTTTCTCTTGCTAATTCCCTTCCCTGACTGTATATCTAACTAAGAATTATTATTATTTCACTTGTTGTGATGCGGTCGATAACTGGGAAGCTGGAGTAGTAGAATGGCTAAACGTTTATGTAAAATGAGTCGCAAACAGATCGCGGCAGAACTTGGTGATATCCATCGTTTAGTTGTCGCACCAAAATTCGTTTGTCGTTCTTGCGCACGCTCTTCATCGGCCAAAGATACCCTTTGTAAGCCAGCCGCAATTCCTCCACAAAAATGCCAAGACAAGCCATTGAGTGAGCAACAAGCATGTGGCTTATTGGTTGAAGCTCTGCCATCACAAGCGATTCCAGTGACCACGAAACAAAGCAACGAAAAAGCCGCGATTGTGAAGCGTGTTGTTGAGCGTGTGAAAGAGAAAAAACAAGCCGAAAAATCTCCGGAGCCAGTAAGAGCCGACGCACCAGTATGGTTTGATTTAGCGGATAAAAAATCGCTCAAGAAAGCGAAAAAAGCACTGAAAAAGCACTATAAGCAGCAAAAGAAGTTGCTAAAAGTGGCGAAAAAACAACAAAAGTTACTTAAGCGTCAGCGCAAGCTTGAAGCGCGCAATGCGAAACTAGAAGTGCTGCTGCCAACGCCACCTAATGCTTTGATGAACGCAATCTCACAAGCCAAAGTGCATTAATCAAACAAAAAACGCTCTCCAGTCGGAGAGAGTTTTTTATTGTCGAAATGTTTATAGGATTAGCTGCGTTACTTATTGGCGTAACTCATCTCTACGCGCTTTTTCACCCAGGTTTCGTTAATCCATAGGGATAGCATGATGATCGCACCGCCAATGGCGAGTCGCATGACATCAACATCGCGGTTCCAAATCACAATGTTTACAATCAAGCCCGCCGGAACCAATGCATTGTTCATTACTGCCAGTGCACCTGCGTTCACCATAGTCGCGCCTTTGTTCCAAGCAAAGTAACCAAAACCAGAAGCAATCAACCCAAGGTATGTCAGAATGCCCCATTGCGTTGTAGTGGTTGGTAGTTTGTCGAGGTTACCCATGAGCGCGAAAGCCACGGTTGCTACACAAAGTGCACCTAAGTAGAAGTAGCCAAACACGGTGTGTTGTGGCAAATCGACGGGTTCACTCTCCATGATATATTTGTAGCCCACCTGACCGATGGCAAAGCAGAGGTTTGCTCCTTGTACGACCAAAAAGCCCAGTAGGAAATCTTCATTAATGCCTGCAAATTTAATCCAGGCGGCACCAAATACGGCTATTGCTGCGGTAACTAAGTACCAAGGTGAAAAGCGACCTTTCAAGAAGTCATAGATTAGCGTGACGTAAATGGGTGTGAATACGGTGAACAGCAATACTTCTGGCACGGAAAGGAGCAAAAAAGATTGGTAGTAGAAGCAATACATCAAACCGAGCTGGAAGCCACCGACAGTCATCAGTTTCGCGATCAGGGGTTTGCTAACGCCACGGAATTTCAAAAAGGGAATGAAAACCAAACTCGCCAGTGCCACGCGCATGAACACCGAGAACCAAGAATCAACCTGACCGGCGAGGTAAACGCCGATCAGGCTAAATGAGAATGCCCAAAGTAGGGTAACTGCGGATAGATAAGCCATGGATGAGAATCTTTATCAACAACAAATGTGCCCGCAGTCTAACCAAGTTTTATCGTTGCGCCAATCAGTCTTTTAGCGGTACGACCAGCATATCGACTGGTGAGCAGTTAATCAGCTGTCGAGTCGAAGATAGAATCTTGCTCCAGAAATCTTGGTGATGACCACAAACCACCAAATCAATGCTGTAGTCTTGAATGGTATCGCACAGCTCATTACTCAAATCGCCACTACCGACTAAAGTATGGGCAATTGGGTATTGCGCATATTCTGCGAAGTTTGCCAATTGTGCGCGCGATGCTTCCATTGCTTGATGTTGCGCTTCTGCCATATTGATATCGATAAGCCCGGTGTAGAGTTCTGCGTAGTTCACGTCGATGTGAATAAAAGAGACTTTCGCATCCAGAGGTTTAGCCAGTGATACGGCTTTCTTAATCAACACTTTACTGTCGTCTGAAAGGTCGACTGCCACAAGTATGTGTTTGTAACTCATATTGCTATCTCCTTGTAAGGTCATAGTTTTAGATTAGCACCAACCCCAAAAAAAATTTGCTGAAGTGATCTCATATCGGTGCCGTAGGTACAAAGTCTTGTCTCAGTAATCATGTTATAGTGGCGTTATACCCAAGTGACTTTGATATGCTGAAATAAGCGTAGTGTTACTGACTAGAGTTGAAGTGAAACTTCGCCGTGTCTGCCAGACCAAGCTATTCTCGCAGCGTCACTTATTTCGAGGTTACTTGGGTATATTGCATGCACAATAATAGGAGTTAACATGCTGTCTCAAACTATGGTCGAACAATTGAATGAGCAAATTAACCTAGAATTTTTCTCATCCAATCTATACTTACAAATGAGTGCTTGGTGTGAAGACAAAGGTTTTGAAGGTGCGGCTGAATTTTTACGCGCTCACGCCGTAGAAGAAATGGAGCACATGCAACGCCTATTCACTTACGTGAGTGAAACTGGCTCAATGCCAATCTTAGGCGCTATTGATGCGCCTAAGCATGACTTTGCGAGCCTAGGTGACGTTTTCCGCGAGACATTTGAACATGAGCAAATGATCACGGAAAAAATCAACAAACTGGCGCACGTTGCATTTACTAGCCAAGACTACTCAACGTTTAACTTCCTACAGTGGTACGTGTCAGAACAGCACGAAGAAGAGAAGTTGTTTAAAGGGATTTTAGATAAGATCGAACTGGTAGGTGAAGACGGTAAAGCGTTGTTCTTCATCGACAAAGATCTAGCACAAATGGCGAAAGAAGGTTCATCTTCAATCATGGATGCTCCAGCTGCGTAAACGCGTTTTGGGACGTTGTAAGTAGCGGGTAAAGACGAAGTCTTGGTCGTCTTTTTCTCTTGAGCATTGTTGAAGATGTAGGGAGGAAAAGATGATCAGTGGAGACACAATCTTATTTGCGCTAATGGTGGTAACTGGAGTTAATATGGTCCGGTATCTCACCGCTCTTCGTTCTCTAATTTATATCATGCGTGAAGCGCACCCGCTGTTATATCAGCAAGTTGATGGTAATGGTTTTTTTACCACTCATGGAAATGTCACCAAGCAGGTGCGGTTGTATCACTACATTAAAAGTAAAGAATATCATCATCACCACGATGAAATTTTTACTGGTAAGTGTGAAAGAGTGCGTGAACTGTTTGTTCTATCGACCGCGTTGCTCGGCGTGACGCTACTTGCAGCCTTCATTCTCTAAGAGTCAATAATCTAGATAGTTGTTCTGTCTGAGATTTTACGGACATACAGAGCGCTTAGAGTTTAAGCGCTTTTCCCTTTCGGTATTTGTCGGTAGAATGTCGCGCCTAGAAAGCAAGGATGTGCAATGTGCACATCCTTTTTTATTTTGATTCGATACCAATCAGTCTAAGAGCTACCGATGAGTAAGAAATTTGATGTTGTTGTAATTGGCGCAGGCGCAGCAGGTTTAATGTGTGCTGCAGAAGCAGGCAAGCGAGGCCGCCGTGTTTTGGTGCTCGACCATGCTAAAAAGCCAGGACGTAAAATCCTTATCTCGGGCGGTGGTCGTTGTAACTTCACTAACTACGACGTTTCAGCTAATCACTATTTGTGTCAAAACCCGCACTTTGTTAAGTCGGCGCTCTCCCAATACACTAACTGGGATTTCATCTCGATGGTGTGTAAACATGGCATTGAGTTCGAAGAGCGTGATCACGGCCAGTTGTTTTGTGTCGATGCATTTACGGCCAAAGATATCGTGAAGATGTTGTTAGCTGAGTGTGACATGCCGAACATCGAGCAGCGTTACCAATGCGATGTTCATTCGATTGAAAAAATTGATGAAGGCTTTCGTTTGCATGCTGGCACTGAGATTGTCGAATGTGAGTCTTTAGTTATCGCAACAGGTGGCTTGTCGATGCCAAAACTGGGAGCGACACCATTTGGTTATAAAGTCGCGGAACAATTTGGTCTTCGAGTTATCCCAACCACGGCAGGGCTTGTACCATTTACTCTGCATAAAGAAGACAAAGA
Organism: Vibrio sp. Vb1127; assembly: GCF_033338735.1. Classification (NCBI taxonomy): domain Bacteria; kingdom Pseudomonadati; phylum Pseudomonadota; class Gammaproteobacteria; order Vibrionales; family Vibrionaceae; genus Vibrio; species Vibrio sp. Vb1127. The sequence continues at coordinate 51,365 of NZ_JAWOTF010000015.1, forward strand.
AGACTTTGCTGAGTTATCTGGTATCGCGGTACCTGTGGAAATTACGGCTGAAGATGGCACCATGTTCAAAGAAGCCCTGTTGTTCACACATCGTGGGTTATCTGGTCCAGCAGTGTTACAGATTTCTTCATTCTGGCGGGCCGGACAAAAGGTGTTGATCAATCTTGTGCCAAACGATGATGTTGCTGAGTTATTAGAACGTAGTCGTGAGAAGCATCCAAATCAGTCACTCAAGAATACGCTTGCCAAAGTGCTGCCTAAGCGTCTGGTTGAAGTCTTAATTGAACGTAAAGAGCTAGTCGATAAACCGCTAAAACAGTTCAATCAAAAGGAGCTTGCGGCGATTGTGGAGCGTCTAGAGCATTGGGATATCGCCCCGAATGGCACCGAAGGCTACCGAACTGCGGAAGTGACACTCGGCGGTGTCGATACTGATCACTTATCCTCGAAAACCATGGAATGCAAAGACATTAAAGGGCTTTATTTTATTGGTGAAGTGATGGATGTGACTGGTTGGCTAGGGGGCTACAATTTTCAGTGGTGCTGGTCGAGCGGCTTTGTTGCGGGGCAGTGGGTTTAATCAAACACCAAACGCAGCCTAACTGCATAAAAGATAAGATACAAAAAGAGCACTGAATAAAAGTCAGTGCTCTTTTTGTATTCCCATAGCGAGTTACTCGTCTTGATACTTTTCGAGTTTGTTATAGAGCGTTTTCACGCTAATGCCTAACTCCTGCGCTGATTCCGTTTTATTTCCTTGATTCTCTTCAAGGGTATTGAGAATGGCGGCTTTTTCTAGCTCTTCTAGCGAAACGCCCGCCGGAACAAGGTCTTCGATGCTGGTGCCTGTTTCCAATGGTGGTGTGTCGAAGATAAGGTGTTCATCTCGGATGGTGTCATCAGCCAAAATGAATGCACGCTCGATCGTGTGTTTGAGCTCACGGACATTACCTGGCCAGTCGTGTGCAGCGATTTTTTGGATCGCAGAGTCAAGAATCGTTTTGGTTTTTGCCTCATTGGCGTTGCGGTGCGCAATAAAGTGCTTGGCCAGACCTACGATATCACCGCCTCGTTCTCGCAGTGGCGGTATCGTTAATGGGAAATGCGATAAGCGGAAAAACAGATCTTCACGCAGGAACTGCTCCTCAATGGCGATTTTAGGATCACGGTTTGTAGCAGCAATGATGCGAGTATTAGCGATATGAACCGTATTACTGCCAACTGGGCGATACTCTCCGGTTTCTAGCACCCGCAATAGCTTCACTTGATGCTCGATAGGCATCTCGGTGATTTCATCTAAAAATAGGGTGCCGCCCTCTGCCTGCTTAAATACACCTTGGTGAGTTTTATTTGCTCCGGTAAAAGCGCCTTTCTCATGGCCAAACAGTTCACTATCAACCAATTCAGGGCTAATGGCACCACAGTTAATCGCTATAAAGGGCTGTTGTTTACGCTCACTCGCTAAGTGGATGGTCTGCGCCACCAGTTCTTTGCCTGATCCACTTTCACCGACAATAAGGACGTTGGCTTCTGTTTTAGCAACGCGCCTGATCATACGATAGAGCTGATGCATCGGAGAGGAAGAGCCGACCAAAAGACCAAATTGGTCAAGATCGCTGGTGGACACTTTACGCCCTTGATCTTGTTTGTGTTGATAGTACTGGCTGACTTCGCTCAGGGTGTCCGTCAGAATGGCAATATCAACGGGCTTTCTGTAGTGAAAAATAGCACCCAAGTTCATCAGCTTATCCAAGTTCTCGTTTGGAGCGCCTGAGCTAATGATGATCAAGTCCATATCGTAGATGTCTTCGATATTAGAAAGACGTTGATAATCTGCACTAGTAAAGTGGGCGACTTCAACAATCGCAACTTCCGGTTTGAGTTGTAGGAAATCTTCAATCCATTGGTCTGCGGCATCGATGTCATGCAGACGAAATTTGTTCAGTTCCTGGCAAGAAGCGATGGCATTTTTAAGTGATGGATCTTGTATTCTTAGAAACAGGCTTGGCATCGACATAGAAATGTCCTCTTTACTATGACAGAAACAATGTACGTGGATTATTCTCACTTCACAAGACAAAATATTGTCAGCATAGATTTAAGGATTTGTTCGGTATTTTTATGTTGTTAGCCCCTTTTTGATATATATCGGTGAGAGCCATCAGTAGATATTTCCTTTTGTTCAGATTTTTATTTTTAAAATAATAAGTTTGCTATTAATTGATTCTGGGGAAATAGCCTTTCTGTTTTATCAGGTTATTTAGGCACAAGTGACGGAGGCTTTATCACCGATTAAAAATTACATTTTTTACGTGTAAATAATTCATGCTTATACTTTATTGCTCATCTCATTTTTACCTCTTTCCTTTATTAGTCACTTAAAAACAATGAGTTATAAAGTTGGCACATGGTTTGCTCCTAGGGAAGTGCAACGTCAATAAAGGAGAATTACCATGAATAACATCGCAGCTAAAATTGTACTTACGTCAGTTCTTGCTACTTCATCTACAGCAGTCTTAGCGAGTGATAAATGGGAAAAAGAATCCATGGACGCTTGGCTAGATGGTAAAGCTGAAACCACACTACTGCTAAACAGCAATCTCAACTCTTTTGATATCAATACCGATGTAGAGAATCAGGTCGTTACCCTTTCTGGTTCGGTAAACAATGATCTTGAAAAATCACTTGCCGAAGAGCTTGTTACTGGTCTTGATGGTGTGAAAAAAGTAAACAACGAATTGTCAGTAGTGAATGAAGGCAAGAAAGAAACTGATTCAGAAGCTTTAGCTACACTGACCGATTCTAAAATCACGACTATAGTTAAAACGCGCCTACTAATGGATACCAATGTGAGTGGTACGGATATTGATGTAACGACAGAACGCAAAACGGTAACGTTGGCAGGTAAAGTTAATTCAGATGCGGAGCATGATCTTGCAATTTCAATTGCAAATAACACCAATGACGTAAATAAGGTGATTGATAAGCTAGAAGTGGTTCAATAATAGCGAGCCGAGTGATTTAACCCACTTTTATTAGGAGGTAACACTATGGTTCGTTGGATGTTTATTTTTCTGGCACTGGCACTAATTTCTGCACTATTAGGCTTTACCGGTATTGCAGGAGCTGCTGCCTCTATCGCGCAAGTGATATTTTACCTATTCCTATTGTCATTAATTGTATCAATAGTGATTGTTCTGCTAGGAAGAAAAAACGTAAATAGATAGGAGATTCCATGCAACTTACGTCATTTATTTACCGTATCGCCGCAGTATTCGGTTTGGTGTTTGCGTTGGCAGCTTGTAGTGAAGAAGGGCCAATGGAACAGGCCGGCAAAAAGATAGATGAAGCCGCCGAAGAAACCCAAAATGCGATTGAAGATGAATGTGAAAACATTAAAGAAAATCTAAACGCTGAAGACCAAGACTGTTAGCCGAATCAGGTTAGGTTTTTTACGCATAGCTATGTAAGAGAGGGGCGGTCAATCACCGCCCTTCCTTTTGTCCCAATTGTTTACAATCAGATAAGGAGTCAAAGATGAAAAACATATTTGATGTACTGAAAGAGAGTCATGAAAAGCAGCGCCTTTTACTCGATGCTCTGATGGAAACGTCTGGAGATTCCCCCGCTCGTGAAGAGTTTTACCACAACCTTAAAGAGGAACTCGAACAGCACGCAGCGGCAGAAGAGCGATTTTTCTACGCGCCTTTAATAGATAGCGATAAGACCATTGATCTCACTCGCCATGGCATCGCAGAGCATCATGAAATTGATAAAGTGATTGCACAGCTTGATGCAACCGATATGAGCTCGCCAGCGTGGCTCAACCTAATGAAAACCTTGCGTCACAAAGTGTTGCACCATCTTGAGGAAGAAGAGCAGCGTTTCTTCCAGTTAGCCGGCAAGGTAATGACCGATAAGCAGAAAATGAAACTAGCGGATGGTTATGTTGAAGAGATGGCAAGCTAGGTAGAGTGTTGGACCTTTTCGTGCCATTTCGGCACGGGAAGGCACTCAATCAAGGCGTTTACTCAAGTTCATGTATCCAAGCTCAATCCCCCGCGTATTCTAACTTCCACTAAAAAGTGCACTCGCTGAAGGCAAGGAGAGCGAATGTTTATCATCAAATATTATATTCTTGGCGCTCTGATCAGTTTATTGGCCGCTATATATACGCCTCAAATTATCGTTAGTTTGCTGTTCTTGTGGATATCTCTTTCTTTAGCGTTGGTCAGCGTAGCCTACGTATTCGACATTCCCTCTATTTTTAGAAAAAACCAAGATGGCAAGATTGTCAGGTGGATTCGCTGGGCATTCATCCCATTTCTATTGGGGGCTAGAGCGTATAACGCCTGGGAAAGACGGCGTGATACAGTGCCTCCAATCCAAAAAGTCAGCGACAATTTATACCTATCTCGCCGTTTGTTTCAGAGTGACTTAGATTTTCTCGAATCCAATGAAATCTCTTGTATTGTCGATGTCACCGCAGAATTTGCAGGCCTTGAAAGTGCGATGACCGACAAGCAGTTTCATTACCTTTCGATTCCGGTACTCGACCACAAAGCCCCGACGCTAGAGCGCCTTCGCCATGCGATTAACTGGATTGATACTCAAATCTCGTGCTCGCGGGCAGTGGTTGTGCATTGTGCGTTAGGGCGTGGTCGTTCAGTGTTTGTTGTGGCGGCGTATTTACTGAGCAAAGACCCGTCACTGACGGTTGAATCCGTGATGAAAAAAATCAATGACGTACGCAGTACCGCGAGATTGAATAAATTACAGATTAGGACGTTACGAGCGATCAGTGAAAAAGGCGTACTGGGGCTGGATCAATCCACTTGGATGGTGGTTAACCCTGTTGCAGGTGGCGGCAAATGGGAGGAAAACGAACAGCACTTGATTCGTGAACTAACCAAAAAATATCGCTTGAGTATTCATCAAACCACCACAAACCTCAGCGCCGAGCAGCTAACACAACAGGCAAAAGAAAGTGGAGCTAAGCAAATCATCGTAGCTGGTGGCGATGGCACAGTAACAGAGGTGGCGAGCCAATTGGTGGATACCGACCTCAAACTCGGTATTGTTCCGCTCGGAACTGCCAATGCGTTATGTCATGTGCTCTATGGCGTTGGCGCAAAATTCTCACCGGTCGAAAAAGCGTGTGAAGCGTTGCTTGGCGGACACTGCCAACGTATTGATACTGCGGAATGTAATCAGCGGCTTATTTTATTGGTCTTAGGCATTGGGCTAGAACAGAAAATGATCGAGCACGCTCAGCGAGAAGAGAAAAATGTTTTTGGACAACTCGCTTACCTCACCGGCTTTTTTAATGCTGTAGTGGCGGAAGAAACGCAAGCTTTAACCGTTTCGTTAGATGCTCCAACTGGAGATGGAAACCACGACAATAATACACAAACGCTTGAAGTCCATAGTTTTGTCGTTGCGAATATCGCTCCATTTAGTACGTTGCTTGCCCAAGGTGGTGATGCGCCGCAGCCTGATGATGGCAAGCTGCATATCACATATTTAGATAACACCGAGTCTTTAGGCGGACGTCTTATCGCATTGTCGGATCTGACATTAACGAGCGTAGGCGCACAGGAAGAATCGACACATTTTCAATACGCGACGGCTCAGAGCGTCACTATTTCTGCGAATAAACCGATTGAGTATGTGATTGATGGTGAACTGTATTCTGATGAGCAACTGGCAATCAAGCTGCGTCCAAAGTCATTGAACGTATTTGTTCCAAGCCAGAGACGTAAATCAGCTTCGCTTTAACACAGATAATCCGCGGATAACGCGCCATTTGCTTCGTATTCTACATGGCGCTTTTTCTGTGTTGTTTGATGATTTGGTGTGCGTCGTAAAAAGGCTATTAAGGTCGCTGCGTAGATGCAGCGGCTTTTTTCTATCTGCACCTTTTACTAGGTTGATTGGGGATGTGGTTTAAACAAAGTGAAAGAAAGAAGGGCGAGTACAATTACTCACCCTGAGGTAAGTGCTTTTCAATTTCATCGTTTTCAACTTGTAAAGCAGCTAACCAATAAGAAACAAGTGCGGTTAAGTTGGTGTCGTCAATGGCTCTAAGCAGGGCTTTTAAATCATCTAACAGTAGTTTATTCATAAAATGCATTTCTTTGTAATTGCCTAACTCGGCAACGCCGTATTCGGTGGCATTTTCTGCAATGAATTGTTCACCATCTTGATCGAAGAACAGCTTCGCCATCTTTTTGATCATCACTTTTTCTATTTTCACGAATCGATATGCCGCTCTTGCGAGTGTCATATGTGATTGCGGGTTAACGAGAGGCAAACACGTTTGGCGATGGTGTGTCATTTTTACGAGTAGCTCCCTTACTCGATTGTTATCCAATGTCATAGTGACCTCTTTATTTATGACTATTGTCGTGGGACATTTCTCGTGATGGTTATGTTAATGCGCCTGTGGGCTTGTCAGAAATGGCCAAAGCAAGTTGGCCATTTCTTTGCTCAATACTGAGCTTTATTGCAAAGGCGACCACCAAGTTTTAGCTAATAAGGCTGATGCTGCTGAGTTTTTCTTTGCAGCTTTTTATATCGCTACGAACTTTCAGCAGAACCGAGTTATCCGCCTGCTCTGGGTGGGAAGTAATCAAATTCTCAATCTCTTTGAGTACCTTGCTTTCGACACCTTCAAGCTGTTCTAAATACATAGACTCTTTGTCAGAGGACACTTCCTTCATCACGTCGCTGTAGACCTCACGCGCCTTGATGGTGTAGGAAACCGGAGTGTCGTCGGCAGATTCTTCATTGTTACTTGCTAGAGAGTAGGGAGTGAGCTCAATGACTGCACGCTCACGTACTCTGAGCAGTTCTACCAACACATTATTCAAAGAAGTGTTGTCGATGTTCTCGATGGCCTTGTTGTAAATTTCATTTCCGCTTTCGATAAGCTCAATGATTGAGGCGATGTTTTCATTTTTCATATGCCACTCCTTATTTACTGGTGATAGGGGTGTTTGAGCGTATGGAATACAAACACGATGTTTCGTCTTCAGTTGCAGGTTGTATGCCAATGAACTTTAAGTCTTATTAATCAGTGACTTAATATCTTGTTTTGCAATAACTTGCTAACAGTCGGTAAGGCGCTAAGAAAAAATTACAAGAATGGCGTGGAAAGCCTGGAAAGAATTACACGTACAGATACGGCTTTTTATCGAAATAAAAATAAAATCAACAAAAAACAATAACTTAAAATTCTGGCATGGATATGGCTTTGTAGGGAGTAAGTGAGGTCAAACATTGTTTCACTTGATTCACTACTCAACTCATTAATGGAGGCTAGTTATGGCTACTACAAAAGAAAGCACAGTAAAACCTCAAGAGCAGTTAGAAGAAGCATATCACTTAGCGGAGCAAGCCACGACGGAAGCTGTTGGCGCGATGAAAGACCAAGCCAAAGAGAAGCTGGATGTAGGTGCGCAGCAAGTTCAGCAGGCGACTAAGTCGGCAGAAAATGTAATCAAGGAGCGCCCATTGCTGAGCATAGGTTGTGCCTTCCTTGCTGGTTGGGCGGTTTCGAAGCTGATCAAATAATAGTGGTCACCAAGGATTAAGCCACACAACAGAAAGGCGAGGCTTCACATGAATAACTCAGGGCAAGTTACCAATCAGCAATCAGGCTCGGCGGCTTCAGACAGCGGCCGAGCCCCTGATGGGGCAGAAGAACAGGATATCCAACAAACCATTAATGGTTTGAGCAGCATTCTTGCGCAATTGGACCAACTGACGAAATCGCTAAAAGCATGGTCAGGTTCAACGTTGGATTTGTTCCTCTTGGAGATGAAAGTTAACGTGTCCGCAGTGCGTCAGATTTTGCTGTGTACCGTTGTTTTTACTCTATTGTCGGTATTGTTCGTATTCAGTTTGTGCCTTGCCTCTGGGGTGGTGGCTTATCAGTTAACTGCCAACGTGTATGTTGCCGTGGGTGTATTTATCACATCATTAGGCTTGGCATTATTTGCTTTAGCCTGGTGGCAGAAGCGTTTAGTTGGATTTCTTGGATTCAAAAATACGACAGAACAATTACAGGAGGGGTGGGATGCGCTCGCTACAAAAGCTCAATCGAGCCATGCGGATCAAGCGGATGGAAGGTAAAGCGTCTCTAGAGCAATGCTGTTTGTCGATGGAAATGTTCACGTTTACCACCAAGAAGTTTGTGAGAGAAAACCCTTGGACGACATTAGGCATTAGTGCTGTCGTTGCCGTTACCGCAGCAAAAGCAGGTCGATTGTCTCGACTGACTTCTTCTATTTCGTCAATGGGGCTATTGGTTAGCAGCGTGTCTGATATTACCGATTCGCTCACAAAGCCGGTCGCGGCAGCTTCTCTGGATGAGTCAGATGCGGAGCAAAATGGAAATGCAGCAACACAAGTAAGCAACGCTGCGACGACAGAGGGCGAACCACTCTAATAGCGGATTTCACCGCAAAATTTTCTTACCGATTCTGAGCTTATTATGACAGCGAAATTGAACATTCCTGCCAACACTGCGATTGGTGCAACGCTTCTCGTCCTGTTACTCGTCCCAGGGCTGTATTTTGCCAAGCCAATATTGTTACCTATTGTGCTTAGCACCTTTATTTCTCTGCTGTGCAGCCCTTTCATTAATTATCTTGAAGACAAAGGTTTACCACGTGCTATTACCGTCGTGTTGACGCTGTCATTCCTCGTTGGCGCCTCAATTATTGGTCTTGCCGCCATGTCGGAGCCCGCCAAGCAATGGTGGTCTGAGCTGCCCAGTATCGTGAAAAATGTGTCGCAAGAAGTAAGCGAAGTTACTAAAGCTTCGGCTGATCACCTTAATACTCCATTGAATATCGCCAACGATATGAGTATGGATGAGGTCGGGAACAACACCGTATTTTCTTTGGTAAAAACGCTCGCGACCACGACGCCGACGATTTTGACACAAGCGATGATCGTGCTGTTTATGGTTTACTTTATGCTCAATCATGGACGAAGCTTATTTCGAAAGTCAGTGTCTTACTTACATGGGTTCGCCAAACAGCGCCAAGCGATTGAGTTGGTCAAAGCGCTACAGAAAGACCTATCTCGATACATTGGCACCATCACTTTAGTGAATGCTGGGCTGGGGTTGAGTGTCGGGGCCGTGTTTTTTGTTCTAGGCCTTGAAGATCCATTTCTATGGGGCGCATTTGCAGGCGTGATGAATTTTGCGCCGTACCTCGGCCCTGTCATATCCATGGTGAGCTTTGGCTTTGTTGCTTATCTTCAGTTGGAGTCGGTCAGTTTTATGCTGACGGTGGTGTCTATCTATTTACTGCTCAATTTGATTGAAAGTCAGTTTGTTACACCAACACTATTGGGGAAAAGGTTTAACTTAAACCCGTTAGTGATTTTTGTTTGGCTTGTTTTTTGGGGCTGGCTTTGGGGCGGAATGGGACTATTGATCGGTGTGCCGTTGCTGGTTTGTATCAATATTTTGGTTGATCGTCTAGAGCTATGCCAATCAACCCAAAATCAAGCAAAGCAAATCACCTCCGCGGACGTGGCACCGCGAGAGTGACTTGAGGGTCAAGCTGGTTCAACGAAACAGTTTTCCAGCGCTCACTGGCTGACTAAATAAATATCCCTGACCATAAATACAGCCTTTTTCGAATAAGTAATCGGCTTGTTCCCGAGTTTCTATCCCTTCCGCGACGACTTTCAACGACAGCGTTTTTCCCATGGCAATAATGGCATTCACAATCGCGTTGCTGTCGCTATTACTTGGGACATCACTGACAAATGAGCGGTCAATTTTCAGTTTGTTGATTGGCAAACCTTTCAAGTAAGACAAAGACGAATAGCCAGTTCCAAAGTCATCCAGAGAAATCTCAATACCCAGCTCTCGTAATTGATTTAACGATGCAATGGCTTGTTGAGGGTCGATCAGTAAAAAGCTCTCTGTGATCTCCAAATCTAACCGTTGGGCAGGGTATCCGGTGTTATCGAGGATAGTACTTAATCGCTGAATGAAATTTGACTGCTGAAGCTGCAACGCAGAAACATTGACGGCGATTTTGCCAAACTCGATGCCTTGGTCCAGCCAAGCATTACCTTGCAAACAAGCTTGTTGTAACACCCACTCACCAATGCTTTGAATCAGCCCTGTTTTTTCTGCAATTGGAATAAAGTCTGCTGGTGGTACAGGGCCAAACTCTGGATGCTGCCAGCGTAATAAAGCTTCCACGCCGACAATCGTATTTTGTTCCAAATTGTATTGCGGTTGGAATTCTAACCGGAGTTGTTGTTTTTCTATTGCTTGATGCAAAGCGGATTGAATGCGTACATGGGATACGGATTTATCGGTCAAATCCGGTGAGTAAAACGCGTAGCCGTTGCGTCCATTTTTCTTCGCTAAGTACATCGCGGTGTCTGCGTTTTTCAGTAAGGTTTCACTGTCTTGACCGTCTCTTGGGTACAAGGCAATACCAATACTGGTCGAGACACGAAGTGAGTCGTGATTTGCCAAGTCGAATGGTTGCTGGAATACGCTTAGAATATCGCCGACGGTTTCCAGTAAGGCAACATCACTATGGATGTCTGGCAAAATAATCACAAATTCATCGCCGCCAATGCGAGCCACATGCGCATTGAGGTGAAGCACATCTTGCAGACGAATCGCTAACTTAGACAGCAATTGGTCACCACAGAAATGGCCCATGCTATCGTTGATGTGTTTGAAATGGTCGATATCTAAGAATAGGGTGGCAAACGTCTGCTGGTTTTTGTGTCCGGTTTCGATGTGTTGCTCAAGTAAGCTGAGTAAATGGGTTCGATTAGGTAGATTGGTTAATGGATCGTAAAAAGCCATGCGTTGTAGCTTTTCTTCGTGTGCCTTACGCACAGAGATATCTTCAAACACACAAATGTAGTTAATAAGGTGGTTTTTATCGTCCATTACGGCGCTAATGGTCGCTAATTGCGGATAAATGCTGCCATCTTTCTTTCTGTTGATGAATTCGCCTTTCCATTGGCCTTTGTTTTCGAGTTGATGCCACAACTGTTGATAGAAACCTTGATCATGATGGCCTGAGCGCAGAATTCGTGGGTTTTTTCCTATCACCTCTTCAGAGCGGTAACCTGTAATTTGGGTAAAAGCCGTGTTTACATCAATGATGTTGGCATTGCGGTCTGTAATGACCATGCCTTCTTGCGAATTGTTGAAAATTTGGGACGCTAAGGAGAGCTGCGTTTCTACCATTTTTCGGCGGGTGATGTTACGTGTCATCCCCAGAATGCCGATTAAGTTTCCCGCATGATCACGGACAGGAGACTTAATGGTTTCTAGCCAAGTGGGGTTATTGTTTTCATCAATTTGACGGCATTCTTCAACAATATTTTGCGTGCCAGTGGCTACCACCAATTTATCGGCATCAATGAATTTTTCCGCACGTTCATGGCTAAACAGGGCAAAATCGTCTTTGCCAATGATTTCACTGTTGGTTTTTTGCCACGCATTTTCTACGCTTCGATTGGTCATCGAATAAAGACCATCCATGCCTTTTATCCATACGTGGTCTTCAAGGCAGTCGATAAACTCTTGTAGTGTTGGTGTTGGCTTTATTTCCGCGCTTTGATGTCGCGTTTGTTCTTGCTGACAGTGCAAGTTGATATCAAAGCTGATCCGCCCCGCGATTGCGCTTAGCCATGCCGAAACAACCGTTGATTGATCATTAGGGTGAGTCAGTGTCAGTACGGCAAGCAATTCGCCATTAGGTAGCCAAATCGGTCCAATGCTCAAGGTTTGCTCTTCAAAGGGGGTATGGCTAACTGTAAAATCTGTCGGCGTAAAGTGATCGACAACTTGCGTTATCACATCGACGATAGCACGATGATTTTGGGTTGAGGTGGACACCTCAGTCGATAGCCACTGCTGAGTATCGCTCAGAGTATAAAGCTGTCCCTGAGCTTGAGTTACATTACAGCATTGTCGCAGAACGTGTTGCCAGTCTGCCATCAAAGGCGAAGGAATAGCGAAGCGAAACATAATTAATAACGAGTCCTAAATCGCCCAAAGGTAATTATATTAGAATCTAGCGTAAGCTATTGGGCTTTGTGAGTATCGTATCCAACGCGTAGCTAAATCCTAGCAGCGTAAAGTGCTTTCTATCATTAAAATGTTATCTATATCTCTTTTTTATCCAACTTATTGCATCGTTTTTTAGGGCTTTTGATAGGTGATTAAGAAGCGTTTACCGCTTTGGTTTTCTTGCCCCATGAGACTTGCTGAATGACTAAGCCACTGATGATCAATACCAGGCCAATCAAGGTTGAAGGATGAATTTCTTCGCCGATGATGGTAGCTAACAACATGAGTGAGATAAATGGAGAAGCAAAGATCAGATTACTGATACGCGCGGTGTTTTGCGTTGATTTGAGTGCGCTCAGCCACAAAACGAAAGTGATCCCCATTTCAAACAGTCCGACATACGTCACCGCTGCCCAGCCTTTAGCTGAGATCATCTGCCAGTTCGCACCTTCATAAAGACTTAAACCAATGGCGAATGGAATAGCGACCAAAAAGCCGAGCAGAACGCCAACCACAGGGTCGGCCTTATTTTTGGTATTTAAAATCCAGTAACCGGCCCACAGCAGCGTTGATAGCAGAGCAAGACCAACACCCAACGGGCTTTCAAATTCCATGCCTAAAAGATTGCCTTGTGTGGCAATTACTATCACGCCGACATAACTAAAACCGCAAGCCAGCCAGTCCTTACCACGGATCTTTTGTCCTAAGAAAACAGCGGCCATTAACGTTAAGGTGATGGCCCAGCTGTAGTTGATCGCTTGAGCCTGAGATGCGGGCAGCAAGTCATATGCTTTGAACAGAATAACGTAATACGCCAAAGGGTTAATCAACCCAAGCAGTAGGTAATACCAAGGGTTTGAGAAAAATGTAGCGCTTAACTGGCCCAATTTACCTTGCACACCACAGATTACTGTTAGCGCAATCGCAGAGACGATGCTGGCAATGCATAGCATTTGAATCGGCGTAAATTCTGCCAGCGTGAGTTTAAATGCGGTTGCAACGGTAGACCAAAGTAATACTGCTGAGAGCCCAAATCCTAGGGCGCGACGCTCGTTCATGATGCCTCTGCGTGATGATGTGCCGCTCGGTTTGGATAATTTGAGCGGAAGAAAGAATATTATAGGAAGGCCTAGTGTATGCGAGGATTTTTCATCCAACAAACTGGACATTTATCCAGTGTCTAAATACCATTGTTATAGATACAAAACACAGGCTAACTCGCTATTATGCAATGGATTCTTGAGTACCAATCTCTCATTCTCTCTTCTCTTTGTGCTGCCACGCTTAGTGGTGTCGCTGCCGGTTGGTGGGTGAAACAGCGTTTTATCACCCAAACTCAGCTTCTCGAGCAACAACTTGTTTCAGAAAAACAGCTTCATCAACAGCAACTTGAACAGGTCAAGCAAAGCCTTGCCGATGCTCAGCAAGAGTTGGATGAGTTAGATGATGAGCGCGATAAAGCCGCGTTTGAAGTGCGTCAAACGCACGGAAAGCTGATGGCAGCTATGGAAAAACTGCGTTACTTCGAGGCCGTAAAGCAAGAGCGCCAGCAATACTTCGATGAGCTTGGTCAAATGCGTGAACACAAATCACGTCTAGAAACGCAACTGCGTGAACAGCAAGCTCGCCATGAGCAAATTAACCAAGCCAATGCAGAAAAACTGCAAATTTTAGAACAAGCGGAAGCACGCTTGAAACAACAATTTGAGCACTTGGCAAATCAACTGTTTGAAGAAAAAACCGCGAAGGTCGATTTGCAAAACCGTCAGAGTTTAGAAGGCTTGTTGTCACCGCTTAGAGAACAGTTAGAAGGGTTCAAAAAGCACGTTAATGACAGCTTTAGCCAAGAAGCTAAAGAGCGCCATACCTTAGTGCATGAGCTGAAAAACCTGCAACGTTTGAACGAGCAAATGACGCGCGAAGCAGTTAATTTGACCCAAGCGTTGAAAGGGGACAACAAACAACAAGGTAACTGGGGCGAAGTGGTGCTCGCTAGGGTACTTGCCGAATCTGGCTTGCGTGAAGGGCACGAATATCAGACTCAGGTGAACTTACAAAATGAAGCAGGCAAGCGTTACCAACCTGATGTCATTGTTCATCTCCCACAAAACAAACAAGTGGTTGTGGATTCTAAAATGGCGCTGGTTGCCTATGAGCGCTACTTCAACGCCGAAACTGATGCTGAGCGCGATCAGGCTTTGAATGCGCATTTAGCCGCTCTACGTGCACATATCAAAGGGTTAAGCATGAAGGACTACCACAAACTCAAAGGTATTCAGAGTTTGGACTATGTTCTGATGTTTATCCCGGTTGAGCCGGCGTTCCAAGTCGCGATTCAAGCCGATCCAAGTTTGATCAAAGACGCGATGGAGCAAAACATCATTTTGGTGAGCCCAACAACGTTGCTGGTGGCATTGCGCACCATTGATAATCTATGGCGCAATGAACGCCAAAATGAAAACGCCAAAATGATTGCGCAGCGTGCGACAAAACTCTACGACAAATTACGATTGTTTGTAGACGACATGGAGGGGCTCGGTGGTGCGCTGGATAAGGCGAATCAAAGCTATCAAGGTGCGATGAACAAGCTTGCCACAGGGCGCGGAAATGTGATTCGCCAAGCCGAAAGCTTTAAACACTTGGGAGTTGAAATTAAACGACCGATTTCTTCCGACCTCGCGCAGTTAGCGCAGAGTGATGCATTTTCAGAAAATGACCCGTTAGTAGAAAGACATCCGGCTGAGGATAAAGTAAACTAATCGCCCGCAGTGCAGTGGGCGATTTTATTTGTCAACAAACGCCCCGTAGAGGAAAGCGCTGCCTAAGAGGAATTAGAATGACGGACACAAGTTTGCAATCCAATACAGCGTTAGAGAATGAAACCACTCACTTTGGTTTCTCTACAGTGGCAAAAGACGAAAAAGTGACTAAGGTTGCCGAAGTATTCCACTCCGTGGCAACAAAATACGACATCATGAATGACCTGATGTCAGGTGGTATTCACCGCCTTTGGAAGCGCTTCACTATCGATTGTAGTGGCGCTCGCCCTGGCCAACGTATTCTTGACCTAGGTGGTGGTACGGGGGATTTGACGGCGAAATTCTCGCGCATTGTTGGCGATGAAGGCCATGTCATCCTTGCCGATATCAATAACTCAATGCTTAACGTTGGTCGCGATAAACTGCGTGATAACGGTATTGTGGGTAACGTGCATTACGTTCAAGCCAACGCAGAAGAACTGCCGTTCCCAGATTATTATTTTGATGTCATCACCATCAGTTTTTGTTTGCGTAATGTGACTGACAAAGACAAAGCGCTTCGTTCAATGTTCCGCGTACTGAAGCCAGGCGGCCGTCTATTGGTGTTGGAATTTTCAAAACCAGTGCTAGAGCCGTTATCGAAAGTATACGACGCATATTCATTCCACTTGTTGCCGAGAATCGGTGAGCTAGTTGCGAATGACTCAGAGAGTTACCGCTACCTAGCGGAGTCAATCCGTATGCATCCAGACCAAGAAACGCTGGAAGGCATGATGCAAGAAGCAGGTTTTGAAAACACCAAATACTACAACTTAACTGGTGGTATTGTGGCTTTGCATCGCGGTTATAAATTCTAAGGGTTAACGGCATGCCATTTGAACCACTTATCACCGCGGTGATTGAAACGTCACTGAATACACTGATCAAAGACGACCCTGCATTGGGCCGTCGTTTAGCGCGTCTAAAAGGTCAAGTTATTCAAGTTCACCTGAAAGAGATCAATAAAACACTGACATTCGTTTTTAGTCAGCAAATTGATGTGCTTGGTCATTACGAAGGGCAGCCTAACTGCTATCTATCGCTCAACTTGAGTGTGTTACCAGAGCTGCGCGATCAGGCCAACATCACTCGTCTTATTAAACAAGATAAACTTGAACTCGAAGGCGATATTCAATTGGCGCAGAAATTCTCTCAGTTGATGGTGGATTGCAAACCAGATGTTGAAGAGTGGTTGTCTCGCGTGACTGGCGATGTCGCCGCACATACCTTTGTGCAAGGTTCAAAAAACATCGGCAACTTTCTTGCGTCTCAAGCAGAAAAACACCAGCGTCATCTTGCGCAAGTAGTGACTGAAGAATGGAAACTGGCTCCCGCTCCGTTAGAAGTGGCCTATTTCTGCGACCAAGTTGATGAGGTTCGCAGCCAGGCTTCTCGTATTGAAGCTCGTTTAACGGCTTTGCTGAATAAGCTGGATGCAGATAAGCCTGCATTGGAGAAACCATGACGCCAGCAGAACTAAAGCGCTTATACCACATCGCCAAAGTACAACTGGAATACGGCTTAGATGAGCTGCTTCCCGATCACCAACTGACCAAAGCGCCGCTTTTACTGCGCAAAAGCTTGTTTTGGATTAAGAACAAGCACCCAGAAAAACCACTCGGTGAACGTCTGCGTTTAGCACTGCAAGAGCTGGGGCCGGTTTGGATTAAGTTCGGTCAGATGATGTCGACGCGCCGTGACTTATTTCCTCCGCATATCGCTGATCCCCTAGCTTTACTTCAAGACCAAGTCGCGCCTTTTGATGGCGAGTTGGCAAAAAAGCAGATGGAGCAAGCATTAGGTGGTCCGTTAGAAAAATGGTTTACCGAGTTTGATATCAAACCACTGGCGTCTGCGTCGATTGCTCAGGTACATACTGCGCGCATAAAAGACACTAACCAAGAAGTGGTATTAAAGGTTATCCGCCCAGATATTCGCCCAGTCATTGATTCAGATCTAAAACTGATGCACCGAATGGCGCGTATAGTCGCCGGAGCGATGCCTGAAGCACGTCGTTTAAAACCAGTTGAAGTCGTGCGTGAGTACGAGAAAACCCTGCTTGATGAACTCGACTTGCGACGTGAGGCGGCGAATGCCATTCAGTTGCGCCGCAACTTTGAGGGCAGCGAAGAATTGTATGTTCCTGAAGTTTTTCCCGACTTCAGTAATGAAACTGTCATGGTTTCTGAGCGAATATATGGCATTCAAGTCTCTGATATTGAAGGCTTGAAAGCAAATGGCACCAATATGAAATTGCTCGCGGAACGCGGTGTGAGTGTGTTCTTCACTCAGGTGTTCCGAGACAGCTTTTTCCATGCCGATATGCATCCGGGTAATGTGTTCGTCAAACCCGAACATCCAGAGAACCCAATGTGGATAGGGCTAGATTGCGGAATCGTTGGTACACTTAATAGCGAAGACAAGCGTTATCTGGCGGAAAACTTCCTGGCGTTTTTCAATCGTGACTACCGCCGAGTGGCGGAGTTACATGTGGATTCAGGGTGGGTGCCTGCGGATACCAATGTCGATGAGTTTGAGTTCGCGATTCGCATTGTGTGTGAGCCTATTTTTGCTAAGCCATTGTGCGAAATCTCCTTTGGTCATGTGTTGTTGAATTTGTTCAACACGGCACGTCGATTCAATATGGAGGTTCAGCCACAGCTTGTACTGTTGCAAAAAACGCTGTTGTACGTGGAAGGGCTTGGTAGGCAGCTATATCCTCAACTTGATTTGTGGGAGACCGCAAAACCATTCCTGGAGGAATGGATGATGAATCAAGTTGGGCCGCAAGCTCTAGTGAATGCGATTAAAGACCGCGCACCATTTTGGGCAGAGAAATTACCTGAACTGCCAGAGCTACTTTACGATAGCCTGAAACAAGGTAAAGCGATGAATCAACGTATGGATCAGCTTTATCAAGGGTATCGCCAGAGCAAGCGCCAGCAGGCGACAGGAAAGTTTTTGTTTGGCGTTGGCGCGACTTTAGTCGTATGCTCGGCAATATTGGTGAACGATGCTTTTGAGCAGCTTTCGTTGGCCTGCGGTATCGCAGGTGTCACATTTTGGCTGCTTAGTTGGCGAGCTTATCGTCAATAGACGTTAAACTCTTGAAATATTTTTGTTTGTTTAAAGACCCGAGGTAAAGAGAATGGGTGGTATCAGTGTTTGGCAACTTCTAATCATTGCTGTAATTGTTGTATTGCTATTCGGAACAAAGAAACTACGCGGTATCGGTGGCGATCTGGGTGGTGCCGTTAAGGGCTTCAAAAAAGCGATGAGCGAAGATGAACCTGCGAAAAATGACAAAGACGCAGACTTCGAACCAAAAAGTCTAGAAGAGCAGCAGAAAAAAGAAGCTGCTCCTGAAACGAAAAAAGACAAAGAGCAGGCGTAAAACGTGTTTGATATCGGTTTTTGGGAACTGGTATTAATATCTGTTGTTGGTCTGGTCGTTCTTGGGCCGGAGCGTTTGCCTCATGCTATTCGCAGCGTGTCTCGCTTTATCGGTGCCGCTAAGAGTATGGCAAATAGCGTCAAAGACGAATTGTCACACGAGCTGAAAGTCCAAGAGCTGCAAGAAAACTTGCGCAAAGCAGAACAAATGGGGATGGATGATTTGTCCCCTGAGTTGAAATCTTCAGTTGAAGAGTTGAAGAAGGCAGCGCAATCTGTAAATCGTCCTTACGCAAAGAACACCGATTCAGAGGCTGAGCCTGTAAAAACAGAGCCAGCAGCAGAAAAGGTAGAGAAAGCGCAAGAGAGCAAGGTTACAGCGGCAGATAAGAAAGCCGAATAGTCTCATTAGGAGGAGCTACTAGTGATTGGTAGCTCCTTTTTGATCTGGTTTTTAATAAGAGGTTTGCCATGTCTACCGTCGAGCAGACACAACCTTTAATTAGTCATTTGTTGGAGCTTCGCAACCGACTACTGCGCTCAATCCTCGCAGTGTTGGTCGTGTTTGTCGGACTAATTTATTTCTCTAACCACATTTACGAGTTTGTTTCCGCACCTTTAGTAGAACGTCTACCTGAAGGCGCGACCATGATTGCTACGGATGTAGCGTCACCTTTTTTTACGCCACTTAAGCTGACGTTAATTGCTTCGGTATTTATTGCGGTGCCGTTTATCTTGTATCAAGTGTGGGCATTTGTAGCGCCAGGTTTGTACAAGCATGAACGTCGATTGATCATGCCACTGCTGTTCTCTAGTTCGCTATTGTTCTACTGTGGAGTGGCATTTGCCTACTTCGTGGTATTTCCATTGGTGTTTGGCTTCTTTACCGCCATCTCTCTTGGTGGAGTAGAGTTTGCAACTGATATCTCGAGTTATCTCGACTTTGTGCTGGCGCTATTTATGGCGTTTGGTATCGCATTCGAGGTGCCTGTTGCGATTATTTTGTTGTGTTGGACTGGGGCCACGACACCAGAAGATTTAAGACAGAAACGTCCTTATATTATAGTGGCTGCGTTTGTCGTAGGTATGGTGTTAACGCCACCAGACATGATCTCGCAAACCTTACTCGCTATTCCGATGTGTTTACTGTTTGAAGTCGGTTTGTTCTTCGCGCGTTTTTATACTCGTCGAAGCGAAGAAGTAGAAGCGGAAACCGAAGAATAAGGCTAATCTAGATGTGAAAAGCGGCTCAATTGAGCCGCTTTTTTTGCGGTTGGTTTTTTCTTGGGCTAATTACTTAACTTTCATGACGTAACCACATTTTGTGCATACGTATACTTCCTTGATGCCCAGCAGCTTTTGAAAAAAACTGCGCGGTACGCGTTGTAAGTAAGCACCATGTGTACACACTTCAACTTCCATATTCATGCTGTTTTACATTTGTGCTAATTAATGGGCGTAAATCAGTATAGAAAAATAATGTGTCGAGTTGTCGACAGTTTTGCAAAGCGGACGAAGTAAAGTGACGATATGAGAAGTAAGTAGAGTTGCTAGTTAATTATTATGTTTATCAATAATTTTGTATGGATTGTTCTACTATTTCAACAGGTTGAATCGTTCATTCAATAGTTTAGGTGATAAAAAAGCGACGTTGATTTCGTCGCTTTTTTCAATTCTCGTGAATTAAATATTAAACAGCTTTTTGGCATTCTCAGTCGTTATGGCATCGATGGTTGCGATGTCGACATCACGCAAGTCGGCAACACGTTGTGCAACGAGAGAAGTGTAGGCTGGTTCATTACGTTTACCACGGTGTGGCGCAGGCGCTAAATATGGACAGTCGGTTTCTAAAATGACCCACTGCATATCCAAATGTGGAATGACTTTATCCATTCCGCCATTCTTAAAGGTTGATACGCCACCTAAGCCTAAGTGGAAGCCTAGCTCATTGATTGCTTGTGCTTCTTCTAAGCTGCCTCCAAAACAGTGGAATACACCACGCAGACGACCATCTTGCTCTTGTCGTAGCAAAGTGAGTGTTTCTTCAATCGAATCACGAGTGTGGATAACGACCGGTAAATCCATCTCTTTTGCCCAGTTAAGTTGAGCTACGAACGTTATTTCTTGCTCAGCACGATAGGTTTTATCCCAATATAGGTCGATACCGATTTCGCCCACCGCAATAAACTTGTGTTTCTCAAACCAGCCGCGGATGATCTCCAACGTTTGCTCAACGTTGTTATCCACATAGCAAGGGTGCAGCCCCATCATTGAGTGGCACACGTCTGGATACGCCGCTTCGGTTTTTAGCATGGGCTCAATTGAGTCCAGATCGATGTTTGGCAACAGGATTTTATTAATGCCTTGCGTTAAGGCGCGTTGTACTACTTCATCGCGGTCGTTATCAAATTCGCTGGCATAGATGTGCGCGTGGGTATCGATCATCGTTACTCTCTGTGCTTCATGGTTGGTTTCGTATTCGAAGTATACTTGAGTGTGAGTGCTGGGTCATTTTCAGTTTTTTTCATTACCTTTTTCCAGATTGTCACTCGCAACATGCATCAAGAGTGATATGATTTTGTTCACCAGATGATTTGATCATCATAACCGTCCAGACAAGGAGAAAATGGTGTCTGTATCAATTCAAGGTCCATTCCCTGCACGCCGTATGCGTCGTTTACGTAAGCACGATTTTAGTCGTCGTTTGATGGCTGAGAACCAACTTTCTGTTAATGATCTGATTTACCCAATGTTCATTCTTATGGGTAAAGATCGTCGTGAGAGCGTGGAGTCCATGCCGGGTGTAGAGCGTTTGTCGATTGATTTAATGCTAGAAGAAGCACAATACCTTGCAAATCTAGGCGTTCCAGCAATCGCGCTTTTCCCTGTCGTAAACCAAGACGCTAAAAGCTTATGTGCTACTGAAGCCTACAACCCAGAAGGTTTGGTTCAGCGAGCAGTACGAGCGCTTAAAGAACACATTCCTCAAATTGGTGTAATCACAGACGTGGCACTTGACCCATTCACGACACATGGCCAAGACGGCATCATCGATGAAGATGGCTACGTAATGAATGATGAAACCACAGAAGTATTGGTTAAGCAGGCTTTGTCTCATGCAGAAGCGGGTGCTGACGTAGTCGCGCCTTCAGACATGATGGATGGCCGAATTGGTAAGATCCGCGAAGCATTAGAAAACGCGGGCTACATTCATACTCAAATCATGGCTTACTCGGCTAAGTACGCATCGAACTACTACGGACCATTCCGTGATGCGGTTGGCTCTTCTTCAAATCTAAAAGGCGGCAACAAGAAAAACTACCAAATGGACCCAGCAAACATTGATGAAGCGATTCACGAAGTGGCGCTAGACATCAATGAAGGTGCGGACATGGTGATGGTTAAACCTGGTATGCCATACTTAGATGTAGTTCGCCGAGTAAAAACTGAACTTCAAGTACCGACATTTGCTTATCAAGTCTCTGGCGAGTACGCGATGCATAAAGCGGCGATCATGAATGGCTGGCTCAAAGAGCGTGAAATTGTGATGGAATCACTATTGTGCTTCAAACGTGCAGGTGCAGATGGCATCTTAACGTACTTTGCGAAAGACGTTGCTGAGTGGTTGGCAGAAGAGAATGCACAAACTGCTCAACACCTAAATCGTACTCCGGAAGCGACAGAAGAGTAATTATCGCTCAGTGAGAAATACCAGACCAACAAGAGTTGTTCGTCTGTATATACCCAAGTAACCTCAGGCGGATTACAACAGTAACAATCCAAGGTGCTTGGGTATTTTTATTTTGGAGAAGAGAACAATGACAATGCTGATTCGTGAAGGCACATTGGAAGAAGCACTTCAAGTTGTGGCGCGTGTTACCGAGTTTTCGAAAGGAGAAACGGTAGACTCCATGACTCAACGTTTAGAAGAGAAAAACAGTTTAATCCTCGTTGCAGAAAAAAATGGCACGATTGTCGGCTTCAAAATAGGTTACGAATTAGAGGATGGTGTTTTCTATAGCTGGTTAGGTGGTGTTGTCCCTGAAGCTCGAAATGAAGGCGTGGCACAGCTGCTTTTGGAAGCTCAAGAGGATTGGGTGGTAGAACAAGGCTACAACACATTAAAAGTGAAATCTCGAAACCAGTTTCCGGCTATGCTTCGCTTGTTATTGAGAAATGGCTATATAATTGAAAAGTTTGAAGAAAAAGTAAATCTTCGAGAGTCTCGAGTGCATTTCATTAAAGCAATGTGAAAATAAATGAGATTTTTTCTCATTTAACTGTTGACTACGAAATGAGAATCATTATTATTAAGCCTGTCTTAGGGAATGAGGAAAGTTCACAAGGACGTTGAGTGACTTATTAACAGAAGTTAATTAACTGAAAGTTGAGAAGTGATGAAACATTTTTCCGAGAACTTGCACGAATTCTTTTTGACACGACATTGCTCACATTGCTTCCAGTGTAATTTATAGCTTCTTGGTTAAGCTGCTCTATTTACAGAATTTGCTTTACCACTTCTGCTAGGCGACCCCATTCGGGTCGCTTTTTTCTTTTCTACGATTTCTATTTGACGTCACTATTAATATCTTTTCCACATGCGATGATCATTTTAGGAACGTTGATCTTCTCGCCGTTATGCGAATTTGTTGTTATTAATCAATGGTTTGGGTTGGTGTTTTCTTGTGTTTTTTGTTATTGGATAACCAGTGGATAATTTCTATAAACAGAGTTATCCACAGGAGGTGGTGTTTTCGTGAATAAAGTCGGAAAAATTTACGCGACCTAGATCGAGCGAACAAGATAGATTCAGATCAGCAGTCATGGCATCCTAGGCAGATCTCTCAAGTACTGAATTGGATACAGACAATTATGGCAAGTATTCCTGAAAATCCGTTGATCCTTATCGACGGCTCTTCTTACCTATATCGCGCTTTTCACGCCTACCCGGGCACCATGAGCAATGGTGAAATTCCAACTAATGCCGTTTACGGCGTCGTGAACATGTTACGCAGCATGATGCGTCAGTTTGCGTCTGAGCGCATCGCGGTGGTTTTCGATGCAAAGGGAAAAACCTTTCGTGATGATATGTATGCAGAATACAAAGCGAATCGTCCGCCAATGCCGGATGACCTGCGTTGTCAAATTGAACCATTACACAATGTTATTCGTGCAATGGGTTTGCCGCTGATCTGTGTTCCTGGCGTCGAGGCGGATGACGTCATCGGTACGTTAGCATACCAAGCATCACAAAAGGGCATGCCTGTATTGATCAGTACTGGTGATAAAGACATGGCGCAGCTAGTGGATGATAACATTACCTTGATCAACACCATGACGAACGTCGTAATGGATCGTGAAGGTGTGGTTGAAAAGTTTGGCATTCCACCTGAGTTGATCATCGACTACTTAGCACTGATGGGCGATAAAGTAGATAACATTCCTGGTGTACCGGGTGTCGGTGATAAAACAGCGACCGCACTACTGCAAGGTATTGGTGGTCTGACGAAGTTGTATGAAAACCTCGATGATATTGCAGGGCTTGGTTTCCGTGGTTCTAAAACCATGGCGAAAAAGCTCATCGACAACAAAGAAAATGCCATGCTTTCGTATGAGCTCGCGACCATCAAATTGGATGTTGAGCTTGAGGAAACGCCAGAATCATTGCTGAAAGCGGAACCAAATAAAGACGAATTAGTGAAGCTGTATGGCCAACTGACGTTTAAATCTTGGTTGAATGAACTACTTGAAGGCGGTTCTGGATCTGTGGAGGCCGTAGAGCTTGCAGGATCTTCACAAGCTTCTTCTTCTCAAGCCGAGATGGAAACTTCTGCGGTAACAATCGATCGCAGCCAATATGAAACAATTCTGGATAAAGAAACCTTCAATGCTTGGCTAGATAAACTTCAAACGGCTGAGCTGTTTGCATTTGATACGGAGACCGATAACCTAGATTACATGCTAGCGAATCTAGTTGGTTTGTCATTCGCTGTCGATGAAGGTATTGCGGCTTATGTGCCAGTTGCACATGACTATTTAGATGCGCCTGAACAGCTTGATCGTGATTGGGTACTAGAACAGCTGAAGCCAATTCTTGAAGATGCAGCGAAAGCAAAAGTCGGTCAAAACTTAAAGTATGATGCGTCTGTACTCGCTCGTTACGACATTGAGCTAAAAGGTATTAAGCACGACACGATGTTGGAATCGTATATCTACAACAGTGTCGGCGGTAAACACGATATGGACAGCTTGGCGCTTCGCTTCCTACAGCACAGCTGCATTTCTTTTGAGCAAATTGCAGGTAAAGGCAAAAATCAGCTTACGTTTAACCAAATCGAACTGGAACAAGCATCGCCATACGCGGCAGAAGATGCGGATGTGACCCTTCGTCTGCACAATCGCTTGTTTGCTAATATCGAGCAGGATGAAAGCCTGAAGACAGTTTACGAAGAGATTGAAATGCCGTTGGTGCCAGTTCTTTCGCGCATTGAACGCACTGGGGTCTTTATCGATGAAATGAAGCTGAGTGCGCAGTCGGTCGAGATTACCGCTCGCCTTGATGAGCTTGAAAAGAAAGCGTACGAAATTGCAGAGCAAGAGTTTAACATGAACTCGCCAAAGCAATTACAAGCCATCCTATTTGAAAAAATGGGTTTACCGGTTGTGAAGAAAACGCCATCAGGCACACCATCGACGAATGAAGAAGTTCTGCAAGAACTCGCGCTAGACTACCCACTACCAAAACTGATTTTGGAATACCGTGGTTTGGCGAAGCTAAAATCAACTTACACCGACAAACTGC
Organism: Vibrio sp. Vb1127; assembly: GCF_033338735.1. Lineage (NCBI taxonomy): Bacteria > Pseudomonadati > Pseudomonadota > Gammaproteobacteria > Vibrionales > Vibrionaceae > Vibrio > Vibrio sp. Vb1127. The sequence goes on from NZ_JAWOTF010000015.1 coordinate 76,434, forward strand.
CGAAGATGATCAACCCATCGACGGGGCGCGTGCATACTTCTTACCACCAAGCAGTGACTGCAACGGGTCGTCTATCTTCTACTGATCCGAACTTACAGAACATTCCAATTCGTAACGAAGCTGGCCGTCGTATTCGTCAAGCGTTTGTCGCGCCATCAGGGCATAAAATCTTAGCGGTCGACTACTCGCAAATCGAACTGCGCATCATGGCGCACCTTTCTGGCGACCAAGCTTTATTGAATGCATTCCGTGATGGCAAAGATATCCACGCGGCAACCGCAGCAGAAATCATGGGTGTTTCTATTGAGGACGTTTCAAGTGAGCAACGTCGTCGTGCGAAAGCGGTTAATTTCGGTCTTATTTACGGCATGAGTGCGTTTGGTTTGGCGAAGCAATTAGGCATTCCTCGTGGTGAGGCTCAAGCGTACATGGATACATACTTTGAACGTTACCCAGGCGTGATGCAGTACATGGAAGACACACGCAGCACAGCAGCAGATAAAGGGTATGTTGAAACGATTTTTGGTCGACGTTTGCATTTGCCAGAAATCAAATCGCGCAACGGGATGCGTCGTAAAGCTGCTGAACGTGCGGCAATCAACGCACCAATGCAAGGTACGGCAGCGGACATCATTAAGAAAGCGATGCTGTTGGTTGATCAGTGGATTCAGGAAGAAGGCAATGGTCGTGTGAAGTTATTAATGCAAGTACACGATGAATTGGTCTTTGAAGTTGAAGAGTCATCATTGTCCGAAATTGAAAGTAAAGTACAGAAATTGATGGAATCTGCAGCAGAGCTAAAAGTACCGTTGGTTGCAGAAGCAGGTCACGGTGATAACTGGGATCAAGCTCATTAGTCACTTTTAGACCAAAATAACCAATTAATTATGAGCCAGCGCACAAACGCTGGCTTTTTTTTGAGATTAAAAAAGCTAGCGCAAAGTTAACTTTGATGTTGCTTAATAAAAATTTCATGAAAAAAAACTACAAAAATTCTTTGCAATTCTGACCAATTGTTGTACATTAATACTCGTAGGGTACAGAGGTAAGATGTTCTATCTTTCAGACCTTTTGTTTCACGTTATTGGATTAGGCTGATTCAGCCGCCCCAGTCAGTTTTTGACTGGGGCGTTTTTTATTGGGCGAAAGAAAATTATTCTTTTGGATCAGCAGCTTAAAGTTAGCCTTCAAAAACCTTCTTTTTTGACCTTTCTAAGTCACTGCAAAATCTCGATTTTTCCTTCAAATTTATTGCGTTATTCATCCTGTAAATTTACGCCAGTCACACTATTATTTTTTCTTGAAAGAAACTAAGTTACATCTTTTTGAAGATTTGCTTGGCTTAACTGTCTGAATTGTAACGCTATTGGGTGTTTTTGGAGTGAATGTTTGGTGATACACAGGAAACAAGAGCGCTTTTTAACCTATTGAAATCGAATCTCAGTTCAGCAATGCTTCGTCACATAACAATAATTACCAATTTTTCTCTCCCGTTATCCCTGCCAGGAAGGCGGGGATTTTTATTGCCTGTTATTTAGTTCAGATAAACAAAAGCCCCACCAAATGGCAGGGCCGTGTCGAAGAAATTTAACAAATATTGTTAATTATTCTTCATCGCTCGCTGGTATCTCTTGTTCGTCTTCTTCTATCAGGTGTGCTAGTGCTGGTGCAAACCAGGTATCCAGTTTTGCACGTAGCTGATCGACACCTAATCCTTTCAGTGAAGAGAACACATCAACAGAAACGTCACCACCGAAAGTTTCTACTTGCTTACGAACTTTCAGTAGAGTTTGTTTGCGTGCACCACTTTTTAGTTTATCTGCTTTGGTTAGCAAAACTTGCACAGGAATGTGGCTATCGATGGCCCAGAAAATCATTTGTTGGTCGAGATCTTTCATTGGATGACGAATGTCCATTAGAACCACTAAGCCTTTTAGGCACTCGCGTTTCTGTAGGTATTCACCCAAAGATTTCTGCCATTTGTTTTTCATTTCTACCGGTACTTGAGCAAAACCGTATCCAGGTAGATCGACAATGTGACAACCTTCTTCTACTTTGAAAAGGTTGATTAATTGCGTACGACCAGGTGTCTTTGATGTCTTGGCTAAGCTTTTTTGATTAGTTAGACGGTTAAGTGCACTCGATTTACCAGCGTTTGAGCGTCCTGCAAACGCAATTTCGACACCTTCGTCTTCCGGCAGGTGACGAATATCGGGTGCGCTGGTGATGAAATGCGTATTTTGGTAATGAATTTTTACGCTCACTGTTAACTCCATCTCGACTTTGTGTAGTCGATTGATTACTTTTTTGTGAAAATGTGTAAAATAACCGTGCTCGGCATAAGGTCGCCTATTGTACCATGAGTGTACGCGGTATGTTCACATTCCGTGGTACTGGAAGCTTGATAATTATAATGGAATGTCATGAAGAAATTAGCGCTAATTTTGAGTCTTTTAGCCAGTTGCTCAGTATGGGCCCAAGGTAATATTGAGGCTGGTAAAGCAAAATCACAAACCTGTGTCGCCTGTCACGGAGCAGATGGCAACAGTGCAATAACAACGTACCCGAAACTCGCAGGCCAACACGCTAAGTATCTTGAGAAGCAGTTAAAAGAACTTAAGCTAGGCATGACAAGTGGTGGTAAACAAGGTCGTTACGATCCTGTAATGAGTGGTATGGCAATGCCACTGAGCGATGAAGATATCGCAGACCTATCTGCTTACTACGCTTCGCTACCAGTTTCAGAAAACTCAACACCTGAAGATGTAGTAGCAAAAGGCAAAACGCTTTATACCGCTGGTGATGCCGAGCGTGGCCTAACCGCATGTATTGCATGTCATGGTCCTCGTGGCAATGGTACTGAGCTTTCAGGTTTCCCGAAAATTTCTGGTCAGCATGCTGACTACATCAAAGCTCAGCTAGAAAAATTCCGTGATGGCGACCGTGGTAATGATATGAATGCCATGATGCGCGACATCGCGAAGAAAATGACAGACGAAGATATCGAAGTGCTGTCTAAATACGTTGGCGGTCTGCACTAATATACCTAAATCGCTCAAGATCCTGCATCTTGAGCTGGTTGGGTAGATGTCCCTACATCGTTCGAGCAACTTGTACAAAAATGCCCTAGTGAATCCACTAGGGCATTTTTGTTCGTGACAGATATCACAGTCGAGTTTGGATGCGAAAGCGATAGTTGGCTCGGCAGTTTGTGAGACATTTGCCATACTTGATGTTGGCTTTTTCTTGTTAGTGTTTTTAAGTTTTTGATTAAATGATAATTTTGATTTTTTAGAAAAATAGGCGGATTTTTTTTCAACCCATTACTTGTGAGCATAACGGGATGGCGTAAAGTAGAAGTCGTTCACAGGGGGTGAATGTAAGGATTTAAGACCACGGTTTAGGTCTCCAAGGATGTAGCTCGGATGCTTGGTGATTTAGAAAGGGATTTAGATAGGTAGGGAGCCTATCAGATAAGGATGGTCATCTCGTCTGACGGTTAAGACAGTGAAACGGATCAGGCACAGGAAGTTGCTCAGTAGACAGGAAGTAAACGGATAGCCAAAACTCATCAGGAAGATGAAAAACAACTCTTTTTGGCAGGGAAAGCTCTAAAAACAAAGGGATCATTGGTGCACCAAATGTGTGCAACACAGTTTCGCCAATTGATGGCACTTAGAAAGCGACAGTCTGACTGTCGCTTTTTTTATATCCGTTGACTTGCTCAGTCGTAACTTGAATTGAGATTACTGCACTTATTTAGCTTTATAGGTTGTAAACAAAGTTTTTTAACAAAAATTGCTGAAAAAACACTCAACAACACTCCAATCCGAGTTCACTTTCTGGTATGTTTCGCATCCCTGTTTGAGGAAGTCAGCATGCATACCTGTCCTTTATGCCAAAATCAGCGCACTCACCATTATTTTGAAGATAAGCGTCGTGAATATCTTCAATGTGAGCAGTGCAGCTTGGTATTCGTAAATCCAGACCAACGTTTGGATGCGGAAAGCGAAAAAGCTCACTATGATTTGCATGAGAACAACCCCGATGATTTGGGTTACCGACGCTTTTTGTCGCGTATTGCTGACCCGATCACAGAGCGAATTTCTCCACAATCAAATGGTATCGACTTTGGTTGTGGTCCTGGTCCAACGCTGTCCTTGATGCTGGAAGAGGCGGGGCACAACATGGCGTTGTACGATCTCTACTACCACCCTGATACGTCGGTTTTAGAAAAAACGTACGACTTCATGACAGCAACAGAGGTGATAGAGCACCTCTACCACCCAGATTTGGTGTGGAAGCAATGGTTGAATTTAGTTAAGCCAGGGGGCTGGATAGGCCTGATGACGAAAATGGTCATCGACGTGGAGGCTTTCAAATCATGGCATTATAAGAACGATCTCACTCACGTAGTGTTCTTTAGTCGTGACACGTTCCAGTTCCTAGCAGAGCGGGATAAGCTCGAACTCGAATTTATTGGTAATGATGTAATTTTACTGAGGAAACCCCAGTAATGAGCCGTAGTAAAAAATCTAGAAAACCGGGTGCCGCTGGTGCACCTGAGTTTGTTGTAACTCGTAACCGTACAGAATCTGATGTGGAAGGCCGCTTACGCAAGCGTGCTAAAAAGCGTAAAGGTCTGAAAACGGGTAACCGTAACTCAGAAGTTAACGAGCAGAAAAAGCAAGCTGCTGCACAAAATCGCGACCCGCGCTTAGGCAGCAAAAAGAAAATACCTCTGATTGTTGAACCTGCGAAGAAAATGACGAAGCAAGAGCGTCGTTTGTCGGCAGAGCAAGAACTAGAGATGCTAGAAAATGACGCGCAATTGAACGTGTTGCTAGACCGTATTGAAGCGGGTGAAAACCTGGGCACAGGTCTACAGAAATTCGTCGATGAGAAACTCGATCGCATTGAGAAGCTAATGGACCAACTAGGCTTGTTGGAACCTGAAGAAGAGGAAGACTTCACTGCACCTGCTGAGAAAAGCACGCGCAACGATGATGACTTGCTGGCAGATTTCGACGACATTAATTTCGACGACTATAAAGGATAATTAAGCTATGAATGTAACCTTATTAGCTATTGCTGGTGTTGTGATTATCATCGCACTCGCTTCTTATGCAGGTTACCTTCTGCTTCAATTGAAAAAGCAAAAGGAATTGCAGCTGAAGCATCAAAAATTGGCGATAGACAAACGTAACGCCAACATTTTTGAGAATGTGCATACCTTGTGTCAGGCGGGCATTCAAGGGCAGTGCGATTTATCTGAAATCAGTATCCGTGTGTATAACATCATGGATTATGTACAAGGTGAAGACCGCGTTGATTTCGATAAAACGTACCCTGCGATTTCTGAGCTTTACCACATAGTGAAAGATATGGCGCGTGGCGAAGAACGCCAACAACTTGCCAAGAAAGAGCGTATGCAACAGAACTTGACGCGTCATAAAGCGGAAAGCCGCCTCACTGATGCGATTATTGAGGAGCTCAAAGTGTTGCAGAAAAACGTCCAGCCACTGAATAATCAAATCAATATTCAGATGATTTAAGCGCGACCCCCAATAGTCTCCTTATGGCTAATGGGGGTATCGTGATCACGCTAGCACTTCTTTAGTTTTATACTTAAAAAGCCAGTCGGCGTTGCCACGCTTGTCATCGTCGTATGGCAAAATAGCGGCTCTGAATATCGGGTGACGGCTTTCGTTGCCCTAGCATTTAACGGAAAGTACCACCATGTCGAATCAACACACTGAATCGAAACAGCAAATCGTCTGGGATCAAGCGGTATTGGATAAGTACAACTATTCCGGGCCTCGTTATACGTCGTACCCAACGGCGCTGGAGTTTCATGAAGCGTTCACCATTTCTGATTATGATATGGCATGCACTCAATACCCAGAACGCCCATTATCGCTGTACGTACACATTCCGTTCTGTCACAAGCTTTGTTACTACTGTGGATGTAATAAAGTCATTACACGCCACTCGCACAAAGCGGATGAATACCTCGACGTGCTTGAACACGAAATTCGTCAACGTGCTGCATTACTTGTTGGTCGCACTGTGACGCAATTGCATTTTGGTGGTGGTACACCGACGTTTCTCTCTGAAAAGCAAATCACGCGTGTAATGAGCCTGCTACGCCAAGAGTTTACTTTTAGTAGCGATGCTGAAATCAGTATCGAGGTTGACCCGCGTGAAATCGAGCTGACCATGCTGGATCATCTGCGTAGTGAAGGCTTCAATCGCTTGAGCATCGGTGTGCAGGACTTCAACAAAGAAGTGCAAAAACTGGTGAATCGTGAGCAAGATGAAGAGTTCATCGTTGCGATGGTTGCGCGCGCAAAAGAGTTAGGCTTTCGTTCGACGAACCTAGATTTGATTTACGGTTTACCGAAGCAGACCAAAGAATCTTTTGCCAAGACTCTAGAACAAGTGCTAGAGATGCAGCCGGGCCGTCTATCCGTGTTTAACTACGCGCACATGCCACAGCTATTTGCAGCGCAGCGTAAGATTAAAGACGAAGACCTGCCAAAAGCAGAGGAGAAGATGGCGATTCTGCAAGACACCATCGCGACACTGACTGGTGCTGGCTACCAATTTATCGGTATGGACCACTTTGCTTTGCCGGACGATGAACTTGCTGTTGCCCAGCGCGAAGGTATTTTGCATCGCAATTTCCAAGGCTACACCACACAAGGTGAATGTGACTTGGTTGGCTTTGGTGTTTCTGCAATCTCGATGATCGGCGATGCTTACGCGCAAAACCAGAAAGAGCTGAAGAAATACTACGCTCAAGTCAACGAACTTCGTCACGCTCTATGGAAAGGGGTCTCGCTGGACTCCGATGATTTGCTCCGTCGTGAAGTGATTAAGCAGCTGATTTGTAACTTCAAGTTAGACAAGAAAGCCATTGAGTCTGAGTTTAAAGTGAAGTTTGATCAGTACTTTAAAGAAGACTTACAGCTACTTCAGACCTTCATCAACGATGAGCTGGTGGAAGTGGATGACAATGAAATTCGTGTGACGCTGCGAGGTCGTTTGCTGATCCGTAATATTTGTATGAGCTTCGATAAGTACCTGCGAGCGAAGGCGCGTCAGCAACAATTCTCTCGTGTTATTTAATCAGAGATACAGATTCAAGATATAAAAAATGCCAGCAGATGCTGGCATTTTTTTATGTTTTCGCTGGATTTAAGCGCGATCTTTTACTTTTTCTCTCAGTTCCGATTTTTCTGCTTCTGAAAGGAACGCAATCTCAAGGCCATTGATTTGCGCTTGGCGAATCTGGTCTTGGCTCAGGCCAGCGGCTGGTGCCGCTACTTCGTATTCGTATGGCAGTTCGATGCCTTCAACCGCTGGATCGTCAGTGTTCAAACACGCAAGAACGCCATGCTCTAGGAACTGCTTGAGAGGGTGGTTTTCTAGCGTTTCTACCGTACTTGTTTGGTAGTTTGACGTCAGGCAAGATTCAATACCAATGCGGTTTTCTGCTAGGTAATCCATCAGTTTTGGATCGTGAATCGCTTTTACGCCGTGACCGATACGAGTTGCGCCCAGCTCATTGATTGCTTGCCACATGCTCTCTGCACCTGCTGCTTCACCAGCATGGACCGTTACCCCAAGGCCAGCATCGCGTACTTGCTTGAAGTGAGACACAAAGCGATCACCCGGTTGGCCTAGCTCGTCACCCGCAAGGTCAACGGCAACGATGTGATCTTTCTGGCTCAGAATGCCGTCCAGTTCTTGTTGACATGCGTCAGTACCAAATGTACGACTCATGATACCGATCAGGTTGGCTTTCACGCCAAAATCGCGCATACCCGCTTGCACACCGTCCACGACGGCTTCAACAACCCCCGCTACTGGTAGTTTGTGTTTCATCGCCATGTAGTAAGGAGAGAAACGCAGCTCTGCGTAATCGATTTGTGCGTTTAGCGCGTCTTCTACGTTTTCGTACGCGACACGACGACACGCATCTAGATCGCCCAGTACAGCAACACCCCAGTCGAGCTTAGAAAGGAAAGCAACAAGAGAGGGTTCCGCTTCGACAATTTGAACGTGAGGAGTGAGAGACTCAATATCGTACGCTGGTAGGGCAATGCCAAACTTTTGGCCTAGCTCAAGAATCGTTTTAGTACGAATGTTACCGTCGAGGTGACGGTGCAAATCAGTAAGAGGAAGGTTCTTCGTTATCATTTTGTCGATCCGATAGTTATGAACTGGAACAGGGCCCAAACATCATCTGTGACAATACATGGGTAAGATTTGCAGTTAAGTATAAATAACAGTTGGGTAGATTGTCAGTAGAGGATGACTAGGAAATCAACGATTCTCGCTCTTTTCTACTTCATGTTCACCAAATGTGTTGGCCATTCTTCTAGTGGCATAGGGCGGCTGTAGTAGAAGCCTTGCACCTGATTACAGCCTAAAGAGCGCAGTAATTGTGCTTGATTGCTATCCTCGACACCTTCCGCGACGACATTAGTTTTGAGACCTGCTGTGATATTGATGACGGCAGCGACGACTGAACTGTTTAAGTTTTCTTGTGTGAGTTGATTGATGAAGGTGCGATCAATCTTCAAGCAGGTAAACGGCAGAGAGTGGAGGTAACCCAGTGATGAGTAGCCGGTGCCAAAGTCATCTATCGCGATACCAATACCCATTTCACGCAGTTTAGTCATATTTTCTAGTGTGGTCGGTGCGCTATCAATGATACGTGATTCTGTGATCTCTAGTGTGAGGTTACTTGCTGGTAATTTCGTGATATCCAATACGCTTGTCACCGTATCAACAAAACTTGGGCAAGATAGTTGATTAACGGAGATATTCACATGCAGTTGGAAGTCCGACGGCCACTGTTTGCTTTCGATCGCTTGGTAAGTGTCGCGACAAGCTTGTAACAGAATCTGTTGGCCGATGGCTTTGATCATGCCGCTTTCTTCCGCGATTGGGATAAAATCTAATGGTGACACCATACCTGAGTCGCTATGCCAACGCGCCAGTGCTTCGGCGCCACACACTGTGCCACTGACGAGATCCACAATCGGTTGGTAATGAGGAATAAACTCTCGGTTTTCAATGCCAGTTTGGATCTTGGTCAGCATTTGCGTACGAAACTTTGAAGCGCTCGCTAGTTCTGGGCTGTAGTGACAAACACCAGTCAGTGAGTCTTGTTTAGCGTAACTTAATGCGATGCTGGCGTTGCGTAACCATAAAGGCATGGTTTCGTTTGGCTGGGTTTGTACAATACCAAGTGAAATCTTCATCACTACATTCTCGCCTTCCACCATAAATGGGGTGGAAAAGAGTTGCTGTAATCGACGCTCGGTTTGTTTAATTTTGGTTTCAGTGTCGACATTTGAGAGAAACACCGCGAACTCATCACCACCAATCCGAGCCAATAATGCGTTGTCACGAAACTGCTGTTTTAGCCTTTCAGCGATGCTGACCAACAACTGGTCGCCGTTGTGATGACCCACACTGTCGTTGATATCTCTAAATTTGTTGATACCAAGTAAAAATAAACTGCCGTGACAAAGATGAGACTGATTTTCACAGATTTCGACCAAACCCTGACGGCTATATAAGCGTGTTAGAGAGTCATAAACTAACTGTTCACGCAATGCTTTGAATGAAGCTCTTAGATTGTTCGCCATTTCATTAAAAGCATGAACCAGTACGGTTGTCTCATACACATAACCAGGCTTTGGCATGCCGCTATCCCAATCCCCATTTGCCAGGTGCTGAGCGGCGGCGGCCGTCGCGTTAATTGGTCTGGTAACTCGGTTGAAAATGATCCAACTGATGGCGATCCCAAATAGGCTTACAATAATGCCAACGAGCCAACTCTCTTGCTGGCTTTTTGGTAACAGGCCGAGAAGCTCGGACTCCGAAATGGAGGTGCCAATAAACCATGTTAAGCCATCTTGGTCTCGATACGGGGTTAGCCGACTGAAAATACGTTGTCCATCATGTTCAAATGAAAAAGTATAAGGTTGCTTGGTGTTGTTGAGATCGAAAGACCGGACGCGGCTCGCACTGATTTTGATGATCGGGTCTGCGTTTTCAGCGGCAAGCAAACGCTGCCCTTTATCCGAAAATTTTGTGCCCCATGAGATGACGCTTCCCGGGCCTGAGTGAGCGATTAAACGATGATCTGGGTCCATGATGTAGACCGACGCTTTAGTGTTGTATTTTAACTCGCGCAGGAATTCGTTGAATGTATTGATACGAATGTCTGTCACCAAAACACCAGCAAATTGGTCGTGTTTGTACACCGGCGTCATGGCTGATAGCGTAATATCCTGGCGTTCATCAGCGTTGGTATAAATTTCAGACCAAGTGGCGTTTTGGCTCTCTGCAACGGGCTTATACCATGGGCGAGTGCGAGGATCGTATTGGGAGATAACCGTTCGAATGTTGTTACTCACATGGTTGGTTCCATAAATAACCAGATCACCATCGGTGTGGCGATCTTGCACCATTAAGGTGTAATCGTCGGAAAGTTCGCGGCGAAAGCCTGCAAAGTCGCCGTTTTCTGAACCAAATGCGATTACATCCAACTGCGGTATCGATTGGTAAAGATTTTTGAATGCACTTAGCAGGTAGTTTTGAATGTCTGAGGTATCGTGAGGGCGATAAAGGTTGTGATAGCTGACGTTGTGCGCGAGAGCCATAACCGCAGTAAAAGGCTTACGTAGATAGCTATTGAGGTGGTCGTGGACACTTTCGGTTAACACGGAAAGTTGCTTGTCACTGATATCCGTGACCACTTCTTCGTAACTTTGTTTTTGGACGTAGACAATGACACCGATCGCCAGTAAGAAGATCATGACAAATGGAATCAGAACAGCAGTACGCAGTGTAATTTGAGTCGTAGCAGTAGACATCGCCTAATCACATAGATGGTGGTGCGCCACAATTGTACTGATGTTTTTATTAATATCGAGTGACAAACGACGCTCGTTGTTAACGCACCACGTAAGTGATTGTCAGTACAATTCTTTTAATTTTCTGGTGAGTGTATTTCGCCCCCAGCCTAATACTTTAGCGGCATCTTGCTTATGACCTTTAGTGTGCTCTAAGGCTGCTTCTAATAAAATGCGTTCAAATTCTGGTAAAGCGTAAGAAAGTAGTTCTTTATCTCCTGCTGCGAGTGAATGCCGTGCCCAATCCGCCAATTGTTCTTGCCAACTACCATGTGCAGAGTCTGAAATGGATTTTTTCTCTTCGAGTAGTTCGCTTGGCAAGTCATTTGGTAACACTTCGCTACCACTGGCCATAACGGTTAACCAACGGCAAATATTCTCTAATTGACGAACGTTGCCAGGCCAATCAAGGCGGTTAAGAATCTCCACGGTCGATGGGTGGAGAGTTTTTGTTTCCACACCAAGCTCATCAGCCGCACGGATAAGAAAATGCTGTGTGAGCTTTTCAATGTCTTGCTTACGCTCACGCAGTGCCGGGATCTGCACGCGAATCACGTTTAAGCGATGAAAGAGGTCCTCACGGAAGTCACCTTCTTGCACCAGCTTTTCTAAGTTCTGGTGTGTTGCCGCGACAATTCGTACATCGACACTGATCGGAGAGTGACCGCCCACTCGATAAAACTGCCCGTCAGCTAGAACGCGTAGTAAACGAGTTTGAATGTCTAATGGCATGTCGCCGATTTCGTCTAAAAATAGAGTGCCGCCATTGGCTTGTTCGAATCGTCCTTGACGAACATTGTTTGCTCCCGTAAACGCGCCTTTTTCGTGGCCAAACAGTTCTGATTCAATCAAGTCTTTGGGAATCGCCGCCATATTGAGCGCAATGAAAGGTTTGTTAGCACGTGGACTGTGACGGTGCAGTGCATGAGCAACGAGTTCTTTACCCGTGCCCGATTCACCGTTAATCAAGACTGAAATAGAGGAGCGAGAAAGACGACCAATGGCGCGAAACACCTCTTGCATCGCTGGTGCTTCACCGATAATTTCAGGCGTTTCTGCTGGAATGTCTTCTGGAGAGAGCTGCTCGCGTTTGTTTTCGTGGCTGTGTGCAATGGCTCGTTCAACCAGAGTTAAAGTTTCATCAATATCAAAAGGTTTTGGTAAATATTCAAAAGCACCTTTTTGGTACGCATTCACTGCCGCATCTAAATCTGAATGCGCGGTCATGATAATCACGGGAAGGTCTGGGTAATCGCGCTGTACTTGCTTTAGTAGCTCCAACCCATCAATACCTGGCATGCGAATGTCTGATACTAGAACATCCGGCACTTCGCGTTCGAGCGCCATTAACACGCTTTCCCCATCGGCATAGGTTTCACATTTGATGTTGGCAGAGGAGAGCGTTTTCTCCATTACCCAGCGAATTGAACTGTCGTCATCAACGACCCAAACATATCCTTTACTCATGTA
>NZ_JAWOTF010000016.1:0-87446 GCF_033338735.1 Vibrio sp. Vb1127
CCATTTGATCACATGACAAGATGTGCATCTACCTTAAATTTATGATTTTTATCAAAATCATTAGGGGATTCCTCAGAGCTGTGCTACTGCTATTTGTAAAGAACTAGAACTACCCTCAGTGGGAGAAGAAGTATGAAGTCACCAGAGAGTAATGACTTAGACCTGAAAGCACATCGATGCCCTAATGCGATGACAATGGCGAGAATGGGTCTATCTCGAGCAATTAAGGAAGGTGTTAATGAGTACAACATATACAGCATAGAACCACTGTTAGGAAAGCACATATCTGCTTACTTAAATGATGTCCAATGTAAATTTGAAATTCACATTGAATCGGTAAGGATACGTGACGAACATAAAAAGTTATGGTGTAACGAAAGCACAATCTTTGATGAAGATGATTTCGAGTTTGCAGAGCACTACTGTCGGTACCGTATCGCCTTCACCAACAAATCAAATTATGGTGAAAGTTGAGTACAACCCTTAAAAGAAACCGTGAACCAATTTCCTTAGTTCGAAAACTAAAGTTGATTGTAATTCGCTCAAGGCCTATATTGCTTTTTATCCATAAATGACAATGGTAGATTGCAATGAATAACATTAATCTCATTACAGTGGGGATTGCTTTAGCGGTTTCCGCCCCCTCTGTAATTGCTTCAATCAAAGCACCACACAATGCAGGGAGCTACAATAAAGTTATTAAGGTTCCTTCACACATGAACCAAACAAGTGCAGTTGGCTTGGATGATACTTTAGGCTCCAGAAACATCTCTGACGAAACAATCGTTGAGCTCCCAACCGTCCCAGATGATCCAGTAGGGGACTTTGAGATCCCCAAACCTGGAGAGGATGAAGATGAGGCAGTAGATATTACTATTAACTGTGGATGTGCTTCTGTGAATGTCGCAAGGGGAGCATGTTTTTCTCCAAAAAGAGCTAAAAGCGCAATGGACAGCAAAGCAAGTGGGTACTTTAGCTCATCTTATGGTTCATATTGGCCTAACTCGTCGAACATTGATTTCCTTGTAACATATAACCTGGAAACCAAAGGGATCACAAAAATAGCCATCACTGATCATAGTAAAATATACAATCTCACTGATGAAATCGCTAATGCTGGTTTATTTGAAATTTCCGGGCCAGTGACATCAACTGCTACACCTAGCTGTAGAGTAAGCTTAACTCGTGCTGCGTTTGCTGACATGGGATACTACACAATGGGTGCAGATGATCCATGGAGAGTAAGGTATAGAGGGTGGGCACATTACAACAAACCTTCCGGTTCCAGATACAAAACTGTAAATGGTGGTACCACAAGCACTCGACCTCCATCCGGGAAGACCTACTATTACTAGATAGCTTGAGTTTGTAAAAGCTTTTCTGGGCCTCTCAAACAAACCTTCCTTGGTGTACCAGGTCTTAATATACAAGTGGTACATCAAGGACGTTTTCTTAAAGCGTTAGTTTTCGTCCTAAATGTCACCCCAGACACTATTGGACCATAGTAAATCAATAAGATAGAAGAACACCTCTATCTAAGTGTGACATCTAGGACGAAAGTTTTCTATCTAGTGCCACCGCATATATTTAACTCATTGATATGCTTTTCTACTTTCTTATACTCAAGTAGGCTTTACGTCCTAGATGTCACAGAGAAGAGATTTTTATCTTTATTTTCAATGCTTTAAATATATTCAATGATATCTATAGTAACTAGCTTTTCTTAAATTCCCAACTGGGCTAAACCATTTTACCCCTACGAATGTTTTCGTCCTAGATGTCACCTATCACTCTTTACTGTATATCGAACGTAGAGAAAGTATGACTCCAGTGTGTAGCTTTTTATATCAGCCTAAGGCACAAATAAAATATCTTTTATTTTCAGTCAGTTATAATCATTAAGTTTGAGCTTTATTCTATAGAGTACTGGACACACATTGTTGCTTCTTAAAGTATCATTTTAAAACCGTCCTAAATGTCACCCCTCACGCTCTTGACACAGAAAAACAATTAAAATACATATACTTATAAAAAATCCGATTAAAACATCGCCATAGAACAGTGACACCTAGGACGAAAATAGAGAAAAAAACGCATTGCATATTCATTGATCCCTTACTTTCGTCCTAAGTGTCACCCCTCCAACTAGAAGCAATAGATACTATCCTTATAATTCAATACGTTAGAAGGAGTTCTGAAAAATTAGCTTAACCTTCATTTACAGGGTTTTCATTCAAAGGAAGCAAAAAAGCAGGTTATAAAGAAGGAATTGGGTCTTCATCACCCACAAAACAACTTCAATCACGGATAAAAAACAACAATTAGGGAGTTGGATCACAGTTATTGAGAGGTTTAGCCACCAGCAATATCTGGTAAAGGTGACACTTAGGACGGTATTTTGAGGCAGAACTAGCACACTTGATTGTTGAATGTGCTAGTTGGATGGAAATTTACTTCTTTGGTGTGCTAGTTGAAGCTAATCTTCATCATCTGTGACTATTTCATAGTCGGTTACATCAATGACGTCATCTGATTTCTTCATTGATGTACCTTTAGCATCTTTTGACTCTTCACCAAACTTCTTAATAGCGCTTAGGACAGCAGGGGATATATCTTCACCATTCAGCAATAGTTCTCCAATCTGCTCAGTCAATGCGACCATTTCACTCTGCTTTGGTTGAAGGTTGGCATTGATAGCTTTGATTGCTGACCTTGCAAGGGATAGTTTACTTGGGGCCTTTTTAGAAAGCTCCCAGGTAAACTTAAATGCGACAGTCTTGGTACCTTTTCGAACATCCTCGTAGGAAAGACTTTTGAAAATGTGCAACTTATTAAGTTCTTCAATTGCTGGGTTAAGCCAACGTTTCTTAAGAACCGCAGTTCTGTCATACGAAGAGGGCAGTTGCCACCTAGAGCGCATCCAATCAACATCTAGAATTAGGTTATTTCTTAAATTCTTCCACTGATTGATAGCCTCATAAAGCCTCATGGTATAAACGGAAGATAAGTTTCCTGCTTCACCTATCAGCAGCTGTGTATAGTTTGATGTGGTTTGGTTAATGATACTAATCAACTCAGCATTCAAATACAGCACTACATGTCCTCGTTTAGGACGATAGCTCTGTTTAGTGGTCCAGTGGATAGCATCATAAGCTTTTTCACCATCTTTGCTGTCTTCATCAGGAAGATAGATAACCACACTTTTCTCATGTAAAGATTGTGCTGCGCGTTGTATGTCTCTTGATAGGTTTTTCTTCGACTCATCATCTATCTCGAAGTATTCGATGAACTCTTTGTTAGAAATAGTGATCGGATACTGACCATATTCCATTGTTTTTAAATGTTCGGGAGTAGGGTTTTCCTGATTAATCCGCTTGAGGCACATGTATACAAGCCGCTTCTCATAACGAGTAAGGCTATAAGCTGCCGTTGTTAAAGCGTTCGCTTGTCTAACAGTAAGATCGTTTTTGCTGTTGTTCTCGGTCATGATACTGATACACACAATAAGAAATTGTACCAAATGTAACATTGTAGGCTTAAATGTGCCAGTAAGTAAGCAAACCAACCTTATACATACTTATACAGACTTATCCACAACCGAAAGCGTCCTAGATGGCACGGTAAGTCGTCCTAAGCGATCTTCAAATCTTCCTAAATGTAATAGTGTTTCGTCCTAGATGATCTTAAACGAATTCCTAACTACTTGAATTATAAAAACATAGATAAGTTATCAACACCCTAATAAGATCTTAAAAAAGATCTTAATAAGATCAATAAAAATATTATTATTAAATAGTGTCTAGAAATTAATCAGTTAGAAGGGTAAAGGGACGATCTTGGAGAACAAAGAAGTAGTAATAGTTCTTTTTTTGCATGTTAACTCAAAAAGCCACTCAGTAGAGCTATATGAGCTAATTTGCTCTATTTAGACACATATACCGGGTTGTGTCCAATCATAAGCATAGAGGCGCTCTCAGCTTGCATTTGCCCTAAATTTTCAATGACGATCTTTAGATCATTCATTTAATTAACCATTTGGTTTAAGGATCATACGCACGAACACAATGGGTTTAATCTTCCGAGGCTCTCCAGAACCATCATGTCATATAAACAAAGAAAGTTTAATAATCATACACAAACAACTGTTATAATATGGTATTTACTGTTATACTAATGGGGAATTAACGGTTCTATCCCGTTGAAATATATGTAATAGCTTGGGGGCTAAAATGAAAAGAAGATCTTTTGTAAGTAGAGAAGAACTAAACTACGCTAAAAATTTACTAGTCTCTTATGGCTGTATGAATAAGGTGATTAACAGCGCAATTCAAATGGTAGATGAACTTGATATTGAGCCTGGCCTAAAGTTCCAGGCTAAGATGGGATCATTTAAGAAGGAATTGGATGTAGCTATATCAGCTATAGGAAAACCAGAATCACGTGCCAAGTTCATTCTAAACATAACGAACTTCTTGGTATCATGGTATGAAAGTGGAAATAAGTGCTTAGACAAGTTCTCGGTTGCCAGGTTTTCAATTTTGCTCTTTCATGCTACTGAACTTAAATTAATATCCGCTCGACAACAATTGGATATCATTTATGGGTGTTTGAAAGTTAGCGAGTTACCAAAATCAGACACACATCTGTTAATCCAACTGCCCATAACCCAGGATATCTTCACTTTAGAGAAAGTGCAGTCTCACCAATCTAAGGCTCATGTTATCAACCAAGACGATCATACCCTCGTTCAACTTGATATATCTGATGTTCCAAAAGAAAACCAAAGTGCGATAATTGGTGCGCTAGACGATTTAAGTCTGGATGAGGTCTCACTTTCAAAAGATGGAAAGTACCTTTCATTACTCGCTCCATTAACCTTGGAATGCGGCTTAGAAGATACACTCAAGAAGGTTGAAGCTCTAAAGGCGTGTTCAATGCTTGATGTATTTTGCCAATTTAAACCAATCTCTTTAGAAGAAATAGCTGTTAAGTATTGGGATGGTAAGCAGTACTTTGATGAGCTGGCGACAATGTATAAAGCAAGCTCTCAGTCAGAATCTACTCGACAAACTATAAGCAGTGCACTTGAACTAGTTAATACCGGTTACATTCTGAGTTCTTTAGATGGTTTATCCACTCTTTGTCATCGTTTAGCTGTAGATACGGACAAGGACTATAAATATAAAGGATCGTCAGCTCTATATGAGCTTCTGGACACTCTAAGGGGGTTTTATAGAGACTTACTATGGAAACTCGAAGATATGGGTTATGAGTTTCAATATACATCTGCATTTTCGAACGTGCTTTAGTTGATTTTCGGGGATTCCGATTAATGCTTCCACTAACTAAACACATTAACTCGGATTCCCTTTGCTCCCTGTCGCACTTACAAGGTCATAGCGCTAGATTTTAGCTGTATGTACTGGATAGAAACTAGGCATGGGTATAGAAGTTAATCAGAAACACTTCGACTTGATTTAACGTTTGACACTAATTAATAAATCAGCACTCAGAGGGAAACATTTTGTCAGATTTAGACTTCACAAAGCACTGGACATCCGAACGTACCCGCAAAAAGCAAACAGCTCTAACAAAGCTATCAAATGGACTTCTAAAAGAAGTAGTCGAAGACCCATTCTCTAGAGACTTGTTTGAACTCGAAGAAATTGAAGCGATGAAAGTCGCAGCAAAGGCTTTGAGTAAAGCAAAAGAAAAGTTTACCAAAATTAAAGAGAAGAAAGCCCGTATCGAAA
The DNA here is from genome assembly GCF_033338735.1 of Vibrio sp. Vb1127. Lineage (NCBI taxonomy): Bacteria > Pseudomonadati > Pseudomonadota > Gammaproteobacteria > Vibrionales > Vibrionaceae > Vibrio > Vibrio sp. Vb1127. The sequence goes on from NZ_JAWOTF010000016.1 coordinate 5,754, forward strand.
AACGTAAGGCTCAAGAGTTAGCAAACATCAATAAACAAGCGAAAAAATATGCTATTGAGGTATTAGATTCGCTTAATTCCAATCCGGATACTTTTACACGAGAACAGCTGTGCCTATGGGTGACGGTCGCTCACTTTACTAGTTCTGTTTTAGATCCTGAGAGTTGGGAGATAGACATTAACGATAATATTGCTAATCACTATTTAGAGAGTGATCACGCATTAAGAAGGCGTAATGTTTGGACTATGAGAAGTAAGGCTCTAAACGCTTTCGAAAATTATTTTAAAAGAGCATGGCAATTCTCTTTTGAAACAGACTCTTGGGTAGTACGAGTGCCAATTAAAGAGTCCGTAGCACAACTTAAGGCACTAATAAATCATGATGAGTACATCAAAAATGAAAAGCTATATGCTCATTTACTTGAGCCTTTAGAGGCTTACAATCGTGAGGTTGATGCAATTAAACGACGCAAGAACATGAAGTCTATTTAACCAGGAGAAGATTCACCAATGACATACGAAGAATTGTACGCCGACTGGGAGTATTTGTTTAAAAAAGTTGGCTGTGCTGAAGACATGACGGGTGGTTATGTTGACTCTGAAGATTTAGAGGAACTACTTAAAAAGCCAACTAAATCTACAGCAAAGAACTGCTTGAATAGACAGATCGATTATTGGTTCAGAGCTGGAATTCAGTTCGACTATGACCTCAAAGGTAGGTCGGTTTTCGATCTCATAGAAGAGTATCCGAAGATAGAAGAAATCGCAGACAGACACTTTGTTGATTTAGATGATTGTCCCGACCCTTTCGTTAAGACAAATGATTAAAGGGGAAAGCATGGTAGATTTATCTATTTATAATATTCGACCTGAGCCTAAAGAAGCTGTCTGCATTGGCTGCGGGTGTAGTGATAATAATGCATGTTTTGAGAACTCCCAGGCATGTTATTGGCTAAAAGTGGATAGAGAAAAACAGCAAGGTGTTTGCTCAAACTGTCATGACCTTTTGTCTCAGTAAATTTAGGAAATGGATGAATTTTCTATAATCACAATCGCTTAATGCCTAACTATAGGAAGGAAATAATGAGTCGTCTTGAAACACTTATAGAACAGAGCAATGATGAACTTTGTAGTGTGTCAGTCCCTGTTAAAGAACAGTGTCTGAACCGATGCAATGAATGTCCAGTTGATGATGAGTTAATTGGAACGTTGACAACAGATAGTAAGAGCTCAACAGAAGAGTCACCAAATGAGTGAGAAAGTACTTCTAGGCACATTATTGGTTGCAGGTTTTTTGTTAGCAGTGAGATGGGCATTTAAGAGTGATACATCTTCATTTGATGAAGCACTTAACAGGTTTCTATCAAGTGAACAACGAAAAGAGAAGAAAGGTAACTCAAATCCTAGTAGTGCTTACGAACGACGCAGGAAGGCTATGTTTAGCGGCACAGATTCGATGGGTTGCTATCAAAAGCACAAAAAGGCCAACGAAAGGCTTCATCGTAAAAGGTGAACCTTAGATAAAAAAATAGGCCCCATATCATGCAATATGATGACCTGGTTTATTAATTGGTCTGGGATGTATTGGTGTAGGAGAGGAATAAAGTTTCATGCTGGTTGTCTTGAGCATCCACAGATTGAGCGGTCCCATTCAAATACGTTTCTGGACAATTATCATTTTCGGAAAATCAAACATTAGCAATCCATGAACAACTCTATGTCTGGGAAACTACTCCCGAACTCATTATTAAGGTTGATTTAAAACGCCCAGCCCCAATATTCTTATAATCCACCCACAACGCTACCTTGGCTATGCAAATCAAACGAGACTTTGACTACTACCACAACCTTCACAACGTCATTACCCACGCCCTGCTTCATTTGCTGTGTCAGGTTTCCGCATCTTCCCGTTTTGTTCCAGTAAAATCACGCAATGACATACTGATAAAGTACCTTAAGCCAAAGCTCAACGATAAGTCGTTATCGAATATCAAAAAAGACATCAAACTGATGATCAGCTTAGCAAGAAAAAAAGGTGGGAACCTAGAAATGAAACTGCATCAACTTAATTCACAATCGAAGCATACAAAACTCATCGGTGCTGAAAAGCTTTATAACCTACTCGTACACCTTTATGACGTAGAGGGTATCGAATCAAGACTGTTTGAGGAGGGTAGTGAAGCGGAGCCTGGGATTCTTTATATGCTAGAGGAACAAGTCGAACACGGTTTTGACCAAGAACACAATCAACTCACCCCGTTATCGATGCTTATCCAACTAGAGCGTGCACCTGAATTAATTGAATCGATTAATGCTCACGGCCTATTTCTTGCTGAAATGAAAGAGTGGAACACCGAGAAACATCAAGCCCACATCTTAGTACACCCAGCTTAAAAAAGCTGGCTAGCCATCATTTAAACGCCCGCTCATTCTATCTTCCATGAACTGGCTTCACCAGCTAGTTCTAAGTTGGACATAAACGTTTTAGAAATGGCGGCGTACTCTGATGGCTGCCATTAAGTATAAAACTTTAATACTCAGTATCAAACTTATTGCTTAGTAACGAAACTTTATTCCTCACAAACAAATGGAGTTAATGGGTTTGAAAGCTCTCCACTAACAGGGTTCCCCCTAGTCGCCACCGAGGCCCACCCGCCGGACTTACCCCTGCATTACTAAGTCTCGTTCCTCGCCAAGTATTGCCGCTCATGGCTGTTATCCACCAGCGCTAGTACGATGCCAACAAAACCCCATTGTCACCGTCCTAGCAGAATGCTGGTGGCCATATGATCCGCCTTCGGCGAGCTAAAAGCATTTGTATCGCTTTTCTTAACGGCTTCGCCTAAAAAGCTGACCCTCTATCGAGCCCTATTGTGTCGCCTTTGTCCGGCCCAAAGTCCAGATAATAAGTTAATTATATTTCACAAAGGTTAGTGTTTAAATGTGGTATCTATTTGTTGTTTTTTATATAATTATGACATAGTTAAGGCAAGTGAGATCAATTGCTTGGGGGCAGTATGATAAAGGTATTAGAGAAGAAAGTTTCTCTCCATAGAAATAAACTAAGAGTATTCTTCGAAGGGCAGTATTTACTAATGGCGGGTTTTAAAGGAGGGGCTAAGTTTCAGCTTAAGTCTGACCGTACAAAGAAAGAAATTAAAATAGTTATTGATCGTTTCGGCTCTCGACAAGTGACCAACTCAAGACGAAACGGTAAAGAGCGACCTGTCATTGACTTAAAGCACGCTGATTTAGATATTTTCGGAGACCATGTAAAAGCCTACATCAAAGATGGTGAAATCCGAATTGTCGAATTGCATTCAGTCCAAGAGATTCATGACAGAGAGCTGAGGTTTAAGGATATGACGAGAAATCTTAAGCCATTAAACCATGCCGTATTCAGCTTTAATTCTAATTTGGTACTCCTTTCTAACGAGTTGGAATACAACTCGCCAATAGAGCTGTTTGATCTAAAGAAGAGTAGCATCAAGGCTGAAGTGATTAGCTTACAAGGTGCGCCAGAGGCTAATTGTTACTTTTACTTAATGACTGCCTTCATCAAAACACTTCAACCATCTGCAATTTTTATAGATACACAGTGGACAGAACCTCTTGAAGCCGCATTTTCCCATACTATGAAAAATATGGGGTACGTAAAAAGTGATGAATTGAATGGTTACTTATCTAAAAATATCTCAGGGGCTGAGCTTGGTTCTGCTTCTGTTGAACTAACTCCGGCTTCACTTATCAAGAAGTTATGTCTCGATAGAGTGATAAAGACTTGGAGGAATCTAAAACAAAAAGAGCGTGTTCAGAGAGCTATGTCAAAGTACAAAGCGAATATACCTTTATCCACTTCAGATATATTTAATGGTATAGGGGTATTGTGCTCAAGTATTTCCGATGGACTTAAGCGTAGTAACCTTTCTACTTTCGTAAAGGTAATTGTCGAATCGAGTGAAAGGTACTTCAATGCATGTCTGCAAAATAATCCTGTGTGGGCTGGGGAGGCACCGGAAGAGCAATACGGATTAAATATGCGATTGGAGAGTGTTGATTTGTCCAGAGGTGGTGTTAGAACGGAAGTCAATTCAGGATCGCTGCCTTGCGAAGGGAGTTCCATAAGCGGTAGATCTAAGAACGGAAATAAATTTGCAGAAGCACACAAAAATACAGGCGGGTGTTTTATCGATTTCTTGCACTGGCAGTCGATAACGAATCCAATTATTTCTGTTTTTGAGAATGTTACTTCATTTACTAAATCAAACTCATACGCTGTTATCGTAGATACGTTTAGTAAAGTGTTTGGGTACAACTTTATAAATATGACATTAGCAGGTTCTCAGTTTGGTGCACTTGAAGATAGAAAGAGGCTTTGTGGTATTGGATACTGCAGCTCCTTCAAAGAGGGTTTAAAGGACTTTATGCCCCAAAAGGTAAGGACAACTTATAAATATAGCTGCTTAGCTGATGTACTCGATGATATACCTGAAACTCATGAAAGCTATAAGCCCTATACATATTTAGTGGAAAAGGAAAAGAGAGACATTGCTCAAAAGAAAGGCTTTCGACTCCAGTGGCTTAAGCCTACTGCTACAAAGGTAGGGTGCATAACCAAATCATACCAAAAGTGTCGATCTACCGATCCATTTCTAATCCATAGCAATGGTAAATTAGCTAGGTTATTTACAACTGTTGAACATGCCAAGTGCAAGCAAATACCAGAATCGTTCGTTCGCGATCTGACCGTAGGACTAGCCCACGAATGTTTGGGCCAGTCGGTGATTTACTCGGCCTTTTGTTGGGTTGGTGAATGGGTTGGTAAGTGGCTTAACAATGTGTTAAACACACAATACGAGCGAATGGCGGTATAGAATCTAAATAGAATATCGACCTGCAATAGAGCTCTTTTTTATTGCAGGTTATGAATTTCTCTCCACTAACAGGGGTTCCCCCTAGTCGCCACCGAGGCCCACCCGCCGGACTTACCCCTTGCATTACTAAGTCTCGTTCCTCGCCAAGTATTGCCGCTCATGGCTGTTGTCCACCAGCGCTAGTACGATGCCAACAAACCCCCGTTGTCACCGTCCTAGCAGAATGCTGGTGGCCATATGATTCGCCTTCGGCGAGCTAAAAGCATTTGTATCGCTTTTCTTAACGGCTTCGCCTAAAAAGCTTTCCCTCTGTCGAGCCCCATTGTGGTCCCTTTGTCCAGGCCAGAGTCAATCTAAATAGTTAATTATATTTAACATTTATTTGTGTGTTAATATGGTATTTATTGGGGGTTGTTAGTATAATTAACACATCAAATAAATACGTCAAATCATTTGTTAAACATAGATAGCTTGGGGGCTACAGATGCAAAATTTAGTTAATAAAAAAATCGAGGAATACATTGGAGAAGACAAGGACCTGCTTGAATATAAGAGCCAGCTTGATCCTTCATCAATTGAGCGAGCTTTTAATGGCCAATCTCAATTTCCTGAGCGTCACGCCGCTCAAGCAGTAGTTGACTACTGCAACGCATTACGGACATTCAAAATTTCACTTCATGAGCTGATCAAGTCCACTTCGGAAAGCGCACCATCGAAGGCGTTTAATTGTTCAGTGGAAGAAATTGTTGAAATTGAGTTTGAAGAATTTCAAAGAAAGTTAAAACGCTACTTCGATGAGTACATAAGTGCAGAGTCCAAATGTATCTCATGGCATGTAACAGGGCCAGCGAGATTCCCTGTGGCGAAAGCAGAAAAGGCCAATAAGAATAGTAGGGATAAGCTTAATCAATATGCAGATTATCCTCAGAGAGCCTTAAAAGCCATTGCAAAGAAACTGTTCCCCGATGGGGATGGTTCAGTTGTCAAAATGTCATCAGATAACCCGGTTGAGCAATTAAGAATTAAAATTAGTGAAGCGGAAACAATGCATGGCTACATGAAAATAGCTAATCGTTTAGTGCCAGCTGCATATAAAGCGTCTGAAAATGGAGAGCTTACAGATAATAGTGCTGCTGTACTTGAAAACAAGATGCTTGAACGTGGTATACCTCAAAACCTCCTTAAAACGTTTTTGGAGCCAAATCCAATAGTAAACACTTGGGGACGATTTAGCTTAGCAAACTCAAATGCTAATATCCGACGATTAAAACAACGTTTAGTCGAAGCAGAGCGAGTCGAAGAAAGTCGAAATTCAAACTCATTAGAAGGTGAATTAGAAAATGGAATTAAGCACGGGGTTATTGATGGGCGCATTGGTATTTGGTTAGGTGGTAGGCCACCGAAAGAGGTTACCCAAAGACTAAGAAAGTTTAGCTTCAAATTCTCACCAACCCGAAATAATGCATGGGTTCGCGCTCATACTGTGAATGCTGAGGCGGTATTTAAGAGAGACGTAGTACCATTTCTTGAACAGCTAGATCCTCAAACATTTGATTAAACGCTCCCCAAGCGAAAAGCCCTTGCTTACAAAGCAGGGGCTTTTTTTTGTCCGTATAAATTCAATAAAAGAAATAGAGACCTTGCAAGAAAATTTCTCTCCACTAATAGGGGATACCCCTAGTCGCCACCGAGGCCCACCCGCCGGACTTACCCCAGCATCACTAGGGCTCGTCCCTCACCAAGTTCTGCCGCTCAAGGCTGTTGTCCACCAGCGCTAGTACGATGCCAACAAAACCCCGTTGTCACCGTCCTAGCAGAAAGCTGGTGGCCACATGAATCGCCTTCGGCGAGCTAAAAGCATTTGTATCGCTTTTCTTAACGGCTTCGCCTAAAAAGCTGTCCCTCTGTCGAGCCCCATTGTATCGCCTTTGTCCGGGGTAAAGTCAACCAATATAGTTAAATATACTTAACTATATTTAATGTTTTAATGTGGTATTTTAGAGCGTGTTTTAGTATAATTTCCTTAGTTGCTTATGTAACTATCTATTTTAAAACAATTGCTTGGGGGCAATATGAAGATTTCATCATTCGATAAGAAAGTAGTCATTTCATTACTTAATCAGCTAACACCCGAAAAGACTGAAACATCCACGGAGAGAAACGGCGAAATAGACAAAGTAGCCCTAGCTGTTCGATTAGGGAAAATCCGATTCATTAAACAAGAAGACCAGTATGTAGATTTAAAAGCTCTATCTGGTGACCTATTTAATCCTGATGTGAACATCGATATAAGTAAAGAAGAACTTAAGCGAAGTGAAAGTGCTTTTAGAGTGCGCGTTCATCGTGAAGGTGTTTGGATTGTCGAATCGCAATATTGGACCGGGAGAGCTTGGGAAGGTATCGAAGGTATCTCAAACAATGTTATTTGTGGCTTTGTAGGTGATGACTTTGTTGGCTCTGGATACGAACTGGATTTAGGTCGCGAAGCACTTACTGCATACAATAGCCAACCCCTAGACGCGCTTGGCTTTGTAATTGATCCGTTCCGTCAAGAATAGTAATCGGTAAATCTAACGTGTATAGAGGGCTCAATGGCCCTCTTTTTTATAAAAAGTTGCTTGGGGGCAGTATGGACAGAATCATAAAGATCAACGAAGAAAAGAAGGTACAAGTAAAAAAAGCACTTACACTAGCATTCAAGTGCGTAAATGCTATTCAAGGCAAACGTCTTAGAAGCATCCGAACCCAACCTATTCAGAGCAAATACGGAAATTCCGACAAGGTGCTAGCATGCTGGTACAAACAGGTACGTGAATTCGAAACCAAACTTGGGTACTTACTGGATGATTTAAATACGGTGCTCCCTTACCTGGAGTGGGTCAATCAAGTACAAGATTTAGGAATCAAAAAATCTGAATGCAAAGGCCAACTTTTAGAGGTTGATTACATTACATGTAATCTCCTTACCAATCTGATTTACAAGTGTACCGCTTTTACAGAATCCTCAGAACACCAAGTAGGTCGATTTACATTCCACGAAATACTTCATGAGTTCATAAATTTAATGACTGTAAGGCATGCACTTGTTTACGGGCTACCACCTAAAATTGAAACAGTCTTCCTAAAGATGATCCGCAATAAACAATCAAGCTTTTTTAAGAATGGCTTTATCCCAGATCTGTTTGTTGTTGATGCTTGCAGTGAGATCAATAACACACTTAAAGCCATTAAATGTAGTAAAGATCGCGTATCTACCCACTCTGTAGAGCCTGGGTATAAGCTTACAGCTGAAGAAGCTAGCTACTACGATTTATATATACTGTAGAAAAATTTGACTGGTCATTATGGCCAGTCAAGCGCTCTCCACTAACAGGGGTCCCCCCCTAGTCGCCACCGAGGCCCACCCGCCGGACTTACCCCTGCATCACTAGGGCTCGTCCCTCACCAAGTTCTGCCGCTCAAGGCTGCTGTCCACCAGCGCTAGGACATTGCCAACCAACCCCCGTTGTCACCGTCCTAGCAGAATGCTGGTGGCCATATGATTCGCCTTCGGCGAGCTAAAAAGCATTTGTATCGCTTTTCTTAACGACTTCGCCTAAAAAGCTTTCCCTCTGTCGAGCCCCATTGTGGCCCCTTTGTCCGGGCTAAAGTCAACAAATATAGTTAATTATATTTAACAATTGTATGTGTATTAATATGGTATTTATGTGTGAGGTTAGATATAATTATTAACAGTTAATCAATGATATACATTGCTTGGGGGCAGTATGGAAAATTTAGCATTAAAGTTAGTACCCGTTTCAGAACAATTTGAATCAGAATCCTTTTATCAAACACCTGAAGAGATCAAGAAGGAGTTCGAGGTCTCCTCAAAAACTTCAATCGCACGTAAATCTGTTAGTGCCCCATTAAAACAGTTTCTCTCACAGTTCCCTCATTTAGTGTCAGCCCCAGCTTTGAACTATGCGAAAGGGCGTGAACAAGAAAGTAAGGACACTCAAGCTATATACGATTTATCAGGTATGTGTGCAGAGTACGATTACACATTTTGTCCTGATCTAGACATTCTTAAAGCGCATTACTCATTTGTATATTGTGGATATTGCACCAATGTATTGCCCCCTTTACCCAGAAAACAGGTCTGGAAAAACCTAGCTAAGCTCTGTAGTCAAGAGGGCGGCATAGTCGTTGTTTCAGCTCGCTCTAATACGGACCGAGGAATTAAGGGAGTACCGGAGTTTGATGGGTTTCGTACACTCCGAGGTACGTATCAAAAAGGATATTTTAAAGATGAGTTGTTTTTTGAGGCGAAAGAAGTCTTTTCCCACGTAATAGAGCTCAAAACAAAGGGCGCATTTAGGATGGTCATTTGTTCACACTCGAACATCAACTTAGACCAAGGGGAAGGCTAATGTTTGATATCAACAACCAATATACAACAGTTGAGCTTAGCACTGGCCATATAAAGGAAGGAGATGTAGTTGCCCTTGATGAAATCTCTAAGGAAGAATTTTCATTAGTAGCAAAACGAAATACGGGCTATTTCATTAAATTGCATACACAACACGATTTAAATATCCGTAAAGAATATTCTGACGAGCTAAATTTTATTCTTTCGAAAGCAGCCCAATTGGGTTTTAAGTGTGTAGAGTTAGATTCAGATGCAGGAGAAGAGCGATCATTGCCGATCTTTGAGTGGTCCTAACCTATAGAATTTAGCCATCGTCTCGGTGGCTAAATTGCTCTCCACTAATACGGGTTCCCCCTAGTCGCCACCGAGGCCCACCCGCCGGACTTACCCCTGCATCCCTAAGGCTCGTTCCTCACCAAGTGCTGCCGCTCAAGGCTGTTGTCCACCAGCGCTAGTACGATGCCAACAAAACCCCGTTGTCACCGTCCTAGCAGAATGCTGGTGGCCATATGAATCGCCTTCGGCGAGCAAAAAGCATTTGTATCGCTTTTCTTAACGGCTTCGCCTAAAAAGCTGACCCTCTATCGAGCCCTATTGTGTCGCCTTTGTCCGGCCAAAAGTCAATAAATTTAGTTAAATATATTTAACTAAATTTAGTGTTGTTATGTGGTATTTAGCAGTCTGTTTGGTATAATGGCTATTATGGATTGGGGCAGAAATGCTTTAATCGTTGATTGATATTCAGGGCTTGGGGGCTTTATGAAAATTATCGTAACTGAAGGTGCATTTAAAGGTTGCAAGGGAGCACTACTTGAAGTGCTGGAAGATGGATTCTCTTATGTAAAACTTGAGACTTCAAAGGGTAGTGAAATTAAAGTTGTTTTGCGGGGCAATGAGTTTGACCAATATACGGAGTTTTTAACTTCAGTTCGATTTGGCTCTTCAGAGAGCAAAGCTTTCGTTGTCAGTGCTATCAATCCTAAGCATGCAGCCTATATTGCAGCCCAGAACATTAAAGAGTGTTGTAAAAATGAAAATGTTCATGACTTTTTTGTCGATTTGGTAGCTGACCGAGAATTCAATATCAGTCAAGGATTTCAGTTCTCATCCAAAGAGCTAGAGCAAGATTTGTTTACTGGCTTAATAGCTTAATCTCAAGGAGTAAGAGAGGAATATCCATGCTGAAATATATTGAAAATAGCTTAACTTCAATACCATTGTGCGAATCAAGGTTTACTTCTGGAGAGGAGGTCATTGTCGTTAATGGTTATGGCTTAGTTCTGCAAGGCTTCAAAGTGATAGGTTTCTCACAACCGTGTCAAGAGAGGCAAGCCTATATTCACTTAGATTGGGACTGCTATTGGTTCTCATTACCAGATAGCAGGGTATTTAAAACCTATGAGCTGAGCTCTTTTTATCGTATCTACTCACCAACCAAAGGATTTTTAGGTTTGGACGATGATAACAGCCTGATCTGGCTCAGTAACTCGCAATACAGTGAACTTTACAGTCAAACCACAAAAGACAACTTTTCAGCTACTTCAATGTGTGAAAACGGTGTTGCTGATGCTGTTTATGTTAAAGCATTAGACTCAGAACCTACCAGGGATTAACGCTCCCCAAGCGACCAGCCCCGGCAATATTGTCGGGGTTTTTTTGTCTCTCGTGTTAATGAAATCATAGAACTAAAATAGAAACTTAAAATTGCTCTCCACTAATAGGGGGTTCCCCTAGTCGCCACCGAGGCCCACCCGCCGGACTTACCCCAGCATCACTAGGGCTCGTCCCTCACCAAGTTCTGCCGCTCAAGGCTGTTGTCCACCAGCGCTAGTACGATGCCAACAAACCCCCGTTGTCACCGTCCTAGCAGAATGCTGGTGGCCATATGATTCGCCTTCGGCGAGCTAAAAGCATTTGTATCGCTTTTCTTAACGGCTTCGCCTAAAAAGCTGACCCTCTATCGAGCCCTATTGTGACGCCTTTGTCCGGGGCAAAGTCAATGTGATTAGTTAATTATATTTTACTTTATTTAGTGTTTAAATATGGTATTTGTCTATGGGGTTAGATATAATTATTACCAGTTAATCAATTAGATATATTGCTTGGGGGCATTATGGAAATTACAACATTTATAGACGAAGATGGTCTGTCATTCATTCTTTCACAATCATTAGGAAATGTTGAGGTGCTTTATGACTGCGGCTCTTCCGTACTTCTAGACACCCCTGGTAGAGCGGAATACAAAAAAAAATTTGGTGCTAGTCGTCCCTCAAGAGCAATAGTTGTTCACAGCGATACAAAGCCCAATTGCTTAAAGAGTCTGTTCATTATCAACAATATGAAAATGTCGGCACCCTTAGAAGACACTTTCTATTACCAATGGCTGGAGAGAAATGAGTGCGATACTCGCCAGGTAACAGGCAATAAGATCATTGATAAAGCCAATTTTTTGAACGCTCTTGGTTTCCACCCAGACATTCACTTCATCAGTGAGGATACTTTGACTGTAATCAAGCATGCACATGACCATTTCTTTTTCAACAAACTTAATGAGAAAGAGCAATCTGATGATCACTCCATTGAACATGAACTGTCATTGCTTCTACCAATAGACAACACACTAGTATTACCTCAAAAGCAGCTGAAGCACTACAAAGCGATAAAGAACTTATTACTTAAGGCTGGAGGCAAATACAAAAAAGGGGCATTTCATTTCGAGTATAGAAACGTAGTTGATATACAAAAGAAACTTATCGAAGGAGAAGAGCTCAATGATAAGAAAAAATACCAAATGTTTTTCTCTCCGGACACTCTAGCAGATGAAATGATGATTGACTTAGATCTCAGGCCTGAACATAGATGGATGGAACCTAGTTGCGGCGATGGTAGGTGTGCAAATCGTATGGCTCGAATTAGTGATAATGGTGTTGCTATCGAGCTGAACCCTCAGAACTTCGACATGCTTAAGCATCATAGATACGCAACTCACTGTATGGACTTTATGGAGTACCCTGAGGGTAATAAGTTCGACCGTATTTTGGCTAACCCCCCATTCAATAAGCACCAGGACATTAAGCATATAAGAAAGATGTTCAATCACTTAGACATCGGTGGCCGCTTAGTTACCATAGCAAGTGATGGAGCGGTTAACGGGACCCGTAGAATTCAAAGAGAATTCCAAGAATGGCTGAAGGAGCTGGGCGCATCGGTCACTAGTTGTAAAGAAGGGACTTTCTCCGAATCTGGTACACAAGTGAAGACTGTAAAAATAGTGATTTCAAAAGGTAAATCTAATGAGTGTTAAATGTATAGCAAGACCTAAAGAAGGCGAGAGCTGTTTAATTACTGGACTAGAGGCATCTAATCTATATTGCTATGGGGAAAATTTTATCTTGAAGGAGTTGGTACCAGCTCCAGCTGATGGTTGGACCTACGAAGATTTAGAGGAGTGCTGCTCTAAGTTTGAATACGATTATGCAGATGTCTATCTAGGCGAGCAATGGATAGGCAGCACAGAAATTTAGTGGTTAATTGAGAATGCCATGGCCTTAGATTTTTTAAGGGCCATGTCACCCCAGGAATTCACTAAAGACGAACAGAGTAATAGAAAAAATACCACAACATAGATGTTATAATGTGGTATTTTAATTCGTGTTTTGTTATACTCTTTACATGGCTTGTTAATAAATTCAATTGCTTGGGGGCAATATGAGACACAATAATATTCTCATTTCTTTTGAAGAAATGAAGCAATTTCTCAAGTTTCATTACAGACATTCACGGCTATATGGCCGTAACAAAGATAATGGCTGGGATGATGGATACGGTGACCGCATTGTAGAGGCTTATCATATCGATATCATTAACGGTAAGCGCTGCTATATCTCCCGGCATGAGCACCAGAAAGCTGATGGCTTAAGTTTCTCTTCCCAGGATGTATTCAACTATATTGGATACATTTCATCAAATGACACCCTCGAGGCTGAGCTTGAAGTGTTAAAAGAAATGCTAGGCACTGACAGTCAAACAGAACCTAAGTTAGGTAAGAGCTCACATGTTACTACTAAAGATTTGGCAAAACAGAAATATGCTATTTACACGAGAATTTTAAGCCTTCGACCTCGAGCTAAAGTTTCTTGAGGATTACCAGTATAAAGTTTTATTTCGTTCGGCAACTAGGAGCTAATCTTATGAGTAACAATATTATCGCTTTCTTATTAATAGCAGCACTTTCTCCCTCGGTCAGCGCGGTGGGTCAAATCGATGAGAACGTGAAATATACCTCAATACCAACGGTTCATCATCTGAACCAAAAGTAGTAGAGATACTTCAAAACCCCTCAAAAAAACTCAGTGTTAAGCACTGAGTTTTTTTTTGTCCTGTGAACAAGATATTGAGATGAATTTTCTCTCCACTAATAGGGGTTCCCCCTAGTCGCCACCGAGGCCCACCCGCCGGACTTACCCCTGCATCCCTAAGGCTCGTTCCTCACCAAGTGCTGCCGCTCAAGGCTGTTGTCCACCAGCGCTAGTACGATGCCAACAAAACCCCGTTGTCACCGTCCTAGCAGAATGCTGGTGGCCATATGAATCGCCTTCGGCGAGCAAAAAGCATTTGTATCGCTTTTCTTAACGGCTTCGCCTAAAAAGCTGACCCTCTATCGAGCCCTATTGTGACGCCCTTGTTCGGGCCAAAGTCAATAAATAAAGTTAAGTATATTTTACTATTTATAGTGTGTTAATATGGTATTTATTGGGGGTGTGAGTTATAATGTTTTTAAGTTAAGAGAACAACTTATTCTTAATCTATTTTTCCGATGCTTGGGGGCAACGATGATTAAACCAATTTCAGTTACTGTATTATTTTCTGAATCAAAAATGCTTGAAGAGAAAGATTACTCTATCGAAGATTTTGAACAACTTGCTCATGAAGTAGCTGCAAAATGCGAACTAGGGTATGAAAAGACAGATGTTAAGGTAACTTTCGATTCTGGCACGATTTTCAATATTGACCTAAGCCTGGGTCGTGGTTGCGACAAAAGTATAAAAGAGCGCCTAGGGAAGTTGAAATCGTATGTAGAAGAATTCAAGGAGCGATTGACACGAGAAGAGCTGCTTGAGTTTGGTTTTCTAACTAAGGTCGATTTAGAAGATATCGACAACAGCAAGAACAAGGCACTTTATTCCTCTATTATTGCCGAAGAAGCTAAGCGCAAGGAAGAGGAAGAAAAGAAAGCATACGAAGAAAGGCAAAAGCGCATAATGGAACATCGGAAAGCGGTAGAGGCTTTCCAGGACAACTTATCTATCCCTGAAGATGCCCAGGCGGTTATCGTTGCCAAATTTACCTCTATGAGTGATAGATCAGACCCTTATACTGATTATTATGAAACACAAACTAATAGAACCATCATCCTGGCATGGTCAAAGCACACCCGAGATCTATTTTCTGAGATGCGTAAAGCAGCGCTAAACCACCAAGACACCGCAGCCCTATCCGACAAAGAGCTTAGTACAGAGCACAGAGAAAAGTATTCTATGGGACGAGGCTTTTATCTGACAAATAAAGATTACATTCGTTGCGGTATAGAAATTAGAAAGATAGTGCTCAACACGAACGATAAAAAATCAAGTGTTCCTTATGGAGAAATAGCTATTCCAGAAAAGAAGGTTACTGGCAAGAAAACAGAAAACAGTAGTAATCAATCCGAAGTAGACCTTAAGAACTCTATTGTTGGGAAGGCCAAGCCAATTGAGGTGATGCATCACACAAAAAAAGGCCATTTAGTTTTCGTGGTGAACTTCGAAGAAAAACAAAGCCCTGATGTTTTTAAGTCGTTGCTTTCAGTGGCTAAGGAGAACAATGGGTATTACTCAAAGTTTAAATCTGATGGCGCTATCCCAGGTTTTCATTTTACTGACCGTTCGGATGTAAATGGCTTCTTCAAATGCATTGGTATGTTGGCTGATTACTCATGCCTTAACGAGCCATCTAGTAATGGTCAGCAAGACAACTCTAACAAGGAGCCTATCAAGCTTAATCATTCCGAAGTCGTCAGCGTCGAAAGTGGAAAAGAGAAGGAAGGGCAAGGAAGTAGCTACATCAAATCTATGATTGCCAATAAGAAAAAGCAACATGAAGATGTAAAGAAATGGATTGGATTTACTAAGGTTATCACAGTACAGGTGGGTAGCTTTCCACAGGAACAGATAGATAAGCAGTCATTTCTCGATATGTCAGAGTTGTTCTTAATGTCAGAACCAATCGTTAGTAATAACACTGTGGTTTATAGCTATGAAGATACGATTTTCACACTCGAACTTGAAGCAAACATTAGCTTGAATGTACATTAGACTTGGTATTGGTTTTGGGTTGTTTTTTATGTGGAAATTATATTATTACAATTTAGGTGGGTCAGCAGTAGAGAGAAAGCCTGAACCTCTTTCGCATACTTTAGAAGACAGCCTGAACATTCTCGAGCGTAGGTTTAAAAGCCAATGCCTAACAGAAGTGGTGAAGGCTAAACATTTTTCCTTGTACTCTATCTGTGTCCCCCATAAGGGAAAGAGCAATCAAAAGTCAATTAGTGGAAGATTGCTGGTATATAGAGAACCAGCACCAGAATAACCGCTCCCCAAGCGACCAGCCCCGGCAATATTGTCGGGGCTTTTTTTTCTCTGGTGTACATAAAACCAATCAACTACAATCGAAACATAAAAATTTCTCTCCACTAATAGGGGATACCCCTAGTCGCCACCGAGGCCCACCCGCCGGACTTACCCCTGCAGCGCTAAGGTTCGTTCCTCACTAAGTGCTGCCGCTCAAGGCTGTTGACCTCCAGCGCTAGGTCGTTGCCAACAAACCCCCGTTGTCACCGTCCTAGCAGAATGCTGGTGGCCATATGATTCGCCTTCGGCGAGCTAGAAGCATTTGTATCGCTTTTCTTAACGGCTTCGCCTAAAAAGCTGACCCTCTATCGAGCCCTATTGTGTTGCCTTTGTCCGGTCCAAAGTCAATCAATATAGTTCAGTATATTTTACTATGTAAAATGTGTAAATGTGGTATTTTAGGGCGTGTTTTAGTATAATTTCCTTAGTTGCTTATGTAACTATCTATTTGAAAACAATTGCTTGGGGGCAATATGAAAACAGAGTTCTGCAATTACGATAATCTTAAAAAAGTCGCTCAAGGCCAAGCAATGCTCTTTGTTTGGCCAAATGAATTAATCAATAAATCACTCACAACAATTTCTTTTACTGATGAATCTAAAGAACTAGGTCTTCAACCACTACTGATAGACGCATTCACTGCTTCCATATTAGTAAAGGTGTTAGATGCGCTAAGAGAATCAACGCAAGATAAGGTTAAAGAGAGAATTCAAACAGACAGAGCGAACTTCTGTCTGTTCTACGAAAGAGCAATGAGTGTCATCTGACAAGCAAGATCATTTGTAAATGTTAGGAGGAAAGACATGTTTAAGTACTTACCAATAGCAGCTTTTCAAGCTGAATCGTTGCCAGAGACGAATGCAATTGCTACTACCCCCGATAAAACTGAATATTATCTAGACATAGCCGCTGCCAAGGAGCTTTCAGTATATGACCAACTGGTAGATATTGAGCCAGAAATTGCCACATTGGCTGAAAGCGGTACGGAAGTAATAAACCTAAGTGTTTACTAATTAATGGGTACTTGACCCCAGGTAAGCCGCAATGAGTAAACATTGCGGCTTACCTGCTCTCCACTAACAGGGGTTCCCCCTAGTCGCCACCGAGGCCCACCCGCCGGACTTACCCTTGCAATGCTAGGTCTCGTGCCTCGCCAAGTATTGCCGCTCAAGGCTGTTGTCCACCAGCGCCAGGACATTGCCAACAAACCCCCGTTGTCACCGTCCTAGCAGAATGCTGGTGGCCATTAGAATCGCCTTCGGCGAGCTAAAAGCATTTGTATCGCTTTTCTTAACGGCTTCGCCTAAAAAGCTGACCCTCTGTCGAGCCCCATTGTGTCGCCTTTGTCCGAGGTAAAGTCAATCAATATAGTTAAGTATATTTAACCATATTAGGTGTGTGAATGTGGTATCTTATGGCATGTTTTAGTATAATTTCTTTAATTGCTAATGTAACAATACATTTGAAAAACAATTGCTTGGGGGCAATATGACCAAAACAATAAGCAGCTTATCTATAAGCAAGAGAAAGAAGTACATAACTACCTGCGGAAAGACCATATCGTTGTGCCCTGAAATGCACATCTGTAACTATAATTACATGGATCAATATGGTACTCAGATTGCGAGAAGGAAAGAGCTGTTCCAGAAGAATGAAAATGCATATCTCTATTTTTCATACAATCTGGAACCAGGCAGTCCAGTGTATTACTTTTCGAATGGTTACAATGGGATTCACATCGATGACGTAGACCGGGAGGACTGTCTATTCTTCGGTATTATCCTCACTACTCAGATCATAGAAACGGACCTACTCATCATTTTTTTAATGTCTAAGATGCTGGTCAAAAAGAAAATCAGAGAAGGGACATATGTCTATGGCATTCATGACAAGACACTACCAGGACAGCTAGCACACCACGAAGTCGTATGGGATAAGCGCAAACAACTTTTCAACGATCATTCTGAAGTAATTAAGAAAATAAATGAGATTCATAGCTACCTTACAAGCAAGGAGATATTAGAACTCCATAAGGAGGCCGTTCATCATTCAATCACTGCTAGTAAGGAGAATGTATGAGATTAGTAGGATTAAAGGTATTCAATAAAGATAAAGTATTAAAAGGGAAGGTTACCCAGCAATACACATCCAGTACTGATGATAGGGAGGTGCTACTAATCAACGATGATTATGAGATCTGTATAGAGCAGGTTGATTACATACTCTTCACTCTAAAGCCGGATGAGCGTGGTGAGCATCTAAGAATAAAATAACCTTATGATAGCGGCTCAGGTCCGCTATCGAGCCTTAAGCCAGAAGAAAACATAATATCAGTCTCTTTCAATATCAAAGCTCTCAATAGACTACCAAAATTACATGTGTATAAATGTGGTATTTAACTCGGCCACTTGCTATAATATATAATAGTTGTTAGCAATTGCTTGGGGGCAATATGAAATTTAGAGAAATTGATGGAAAGCAACAGGTTTGTTTCGAACTGGAGGACATTCCAAGTTTTGGCAGTGACATCTGGTTTCAGGTCGAATGCTTAGATGGTCTGTATTGTTTGCTTCTTAGTTACCTACGAAATTGCGGACCAACAAAGCAAGAAGAGACGATAAATAAAAAACGTAGACTCGCATTGCTACACATAAGAAAAGCATGGTGGATAATAAAAAGACAGAGATTACCTTTAGATGTCGTCAAAGGATTTAGTGTGTCAAACAAGTTTGCAAAACTTAAAGGCTTTACAGTTCTAGGATAGATTAAACTACAAGGTAATTGAGTGATGACTGATACAAGTGATCTACGACATGTGTATAGGCTAACACAGCTTGGCAGTGGTACATGTAAGTTTGGCGACTGTGAAGTTTGCAACGAGCATTTTGATACCGGTTACTACCTAGTTCAAATGAGAGTGTATCTGAATAGATTTACCGGGAATGAACATTTGACATATTCAGGGTGTTTTACACTATTTGGTCATAAAGAGTGCTTGATTACTCAAACATGACTATATCGATGATTTTTATCATACGCTAAAAAGAGGCTCCCAAGGGAGCCTCTTTTTATTAGGTGGGTTTGTGAGATTTTAGCTCTCCACTAAGAGGGGTCCCCCCTAGTCGCCACCGAGGCCCACCCGCCGGACTTACCCCTGCATCCCTAAGGCTCGTCCCTCACCAAGTTCTGCCGCTCAAGGCTGTTGTCCACCAGCGCTAGGACGATGCCAACAAACCCCCGTTGTCACCGTCCTAGCAGAATGCTGGTGGCCATATGAATCGCCTTCGGCGAGCAAAAAGAATTTGTATCGCTTTTCTTAACGGCTTCGCCTAAAAAGCTGACCCTCTATCGAGCCCTATTGTGTTGCCTTTGTCCTTCCCAAAGTCAATAAAATATGGGAACAATAATTTATAAAATATTGTGTTATCATATGGTATATTTGTAAGGGTTAGTATATAATAACGCCAGTTTAATCAATTATTTAAATGCTTGGGGGCATGTATGGAATTAAATACTTTTACACATATGGTTACTGGAGAGGAAACTTTTATACCTGCTATGGTATTCATCCCTAACACGAACCAGCGCTTATCAGTGATGTACTGCGAAGAGTTAAAGGCGGTTGTTTGTATCAATGGGGGTTTATTCCTACCAGCTGACACTGAAGCAGCTTGCAATGGAGGCGTTGCTGGTACTCTTCAACTAGCATCGGCTTATGAAGTAGGACAGAAAGAGGACACTAAAAAAACAATCAAGCTAGGCTCATGTGAACCAGGCACAGCAACAGAATTTGGTACTGTTAGTAAGTCAACAAACACAAAACAATATAACGCTATCGTCTTATACAACTCAATAACTGGGAGTATTCATTCAGCGTATGATGACGAAGAAAAGGCAAATAGCGCTTTTGATAAAATCTGGTCATTAACGCAGTTCCCATCAATGAGGCTCAAAAAGCTGACTTACTGGTCAGACATTGGTAAGGCTCATCAATACCTAGAAGGTGTATCAGTAGACTCTTGTTGTGCTTGATATCAACAACCTGCCCAAAGCGGCAGGTTGTTGATTTGCTCTCCACTAACAGGGTTCCCCTAGTCGCCACCGAGGCCCACCCGCCGGACTTACCCCTGCAGCGCTAAGGTTCGTTCCTCACTAAGTGCTGCCGCTCAAGGCTGTTGACCTCCAGCGCTAGGTCGTTGCCAACAAACCCCCGTTGTCACCGACCTAGCAGAATGCTGGTGGTCATAAGATTCGCCTACGGCGAGCTAAAAGCATTTGTATCGCTTTTCTTAACGGCTTCGCCTAAAAAGCTGACCCTCTATCGAGCCCTATTGTGTCGCCTTTGTCGGGGCTAATGTCAATCAAAAAAGGCAACAATAATTATTAAATATTTGGTGTTACAATGTGGTATTTTTTGGGGTGAGGGTGTATAATAAATACATGAAAACAAAGGCATAGTTTTCATGTTAACTGATTTTTAAATAGCTTGGGGGCTAAAATATGTCAATTGATAAAAACTTCGCATACTCACTTCCTTGTACTGTAGGTAAGCAATTCAAACCATTTCATCTAGTGAATGTTCCAGCTTCAGTATTGGTCTCACTACTAAACATCGATAACAAGGGTAGTGTACTTAAACGTAGCCAGCGAGAGGTAAATATGAAGCGAGCGAAAGATTTCGCGAAATACCTTGTGAACAACTATAAGCGTTTTTACATCATCCCAACTATCATTGGTGTGGTTGTGTCGAAGAAAGATAAAAAGCCTGAATTTGAAGAGGTTATGGAAGGAGCGCGAGTTGGTCTACTTCATATATCTATGGATAGTTCCATTAAGCTATTCGATGGCCAACATCGTTCTGTTGGAATCGACTTCGCTCTAGAAATGTTGTGTGATGAACTCGCCGAGTTAGGTTTTGATCTAGAGAACGTAGATGTTCCTATTATGCTATATACGAACTTGACACTTAAAGAGAGGCAGTTGGGCTTTTGTGACATCAACCAAAACTTGGCCAAACCTCAACAAAGTATTTCAGATGCCTTTAATACACGTGACCCTCTTCCATGTTTAGCTCGTTACATAACTGAGAACTGCGTTGCGTTTAAAGACCTGGTTGATATGGAGCACAATACGATCACCAAGAAGTCTGAAAAGTACTTTCCTTTGAAAGCTATCAAAGATATCAACCAAATCCTGCTGGGGTTGAGTAAGGAAGTAAAAGAAATCTCTGATTCAAAGTACCAGCTAGCAAACGAGTTTTGGACTACTGTTTCTAGAGCCATGGGTTGGGGAGGCTTAGCATTCAGCGATACGTCAGCAGAAGAATTCCGTAATACCTGTATTCTAACTCATGTAGCTACACTAAAGGCTGTTGCAGTAGCTGGAAATATCGCAATGAATCACTATGGCTCTCTCGAAGCAGTTCAGTGGGATAAGCTTGAAGAACTTAACTACTCACGCGATCTAGGTACGTCTGACTTTACTGGCCGCATCATAGATGACAAGAGTGGCAATATGTCAGTGAATAAAACTAGCATTGACTTGGCTGCAAATAAACTCCTTACAACCCTGGGTGTACCACTTTCTGAAGCACGGCAAAAGTTAGAGGATCAGTACTTTGGTTCTCAAAGTATGAGCGATGATAGTGGTGACATTAATGGAGCAACAGAACAAGCCGCTTAACCAAGCTTTAATTAGAGAAGCCCTGACTAAGTTCAGGGCTTTTTGTTGCGAGTAAACAATATAACGCATTCACAATTTTCTCTCCACTAACAGGGGTTTCCCCTAGTCGCCACCGAGGCCCACCCGCCGGACTTACCCCTAAGCACTAAGAATCGTTCCTCTTCAAGTGCTTCATTTAATGAAACCCTAGAGCAATCTGATTGCCAAAGAAAAGAATTTGTCATTCAGATTGCTACCCTAGGGTGCAAAAGTTTATCTCGCTCAAGGCTGCTAGACCTCCAGCGCCATAGAAATGCCAACATAAACCCCGTTGTCATTGCTATGGCAGGGTGCTGGTGGTCTAAATGAATCGCCTTCGGCGAGCTAAAAGCATTTGTATCGCTTTTCTTAACGGCTTCGCCTAAAAAGCTGACCCTCTATCGAGCCCTATTGTGTCGCCTTTGTCGGGGCTAATGTCAATCGAAAGGACAATACTTATTTTTCAATACATCGTGTTATTATGTGGTATTTAACTGGGTGGTTTGATATAATAAATACAAGTAAGTTACTGTTTATATTGTTAAATTGCTTGGGGGCATTATGAAGACAGTTATTCAAAACATTGAAAAAGTGACTATTGGTCATATAGTAGGCGGGGTTAAACAGGAGTCAGAAGTACGTCTATTAATCATTGAATCTAAGGACGTTGGCACGTTCGCTACATGTGTAGTAGAGAATGATGAATTTGGTACAAGCTTGTATGAGGTATGTAGCGTCAAAAGTCTAGACAACATTGTTGATGATGTTCAACAAGGCAGAAAGGTCGCGCTTAGTACATGGGAGCCTACCTTAATCCCTAATGTCGAGTATGTAGCGGAGCAGTTTGAGATCGCAGAGCTATTGAGTAACAAACCAAATCACATTAGTTTATTGAAGTAGGGGCACCACTATGAGAACTGAGAAACAGATTGAGCTAATTAGTAAGCACTATAAAGACCAGATCAGTGTATTCAGCGGAGAACCGCATCTAATGGTATGGACAGAAAAAGGAACTGGCTTTGTTTCAGTCAAAGAAATGTCTCAGAATAAATTCGATGAATTCTTGAAGGTTGCCCTTAAGCGTGAAGAAAAAGCTAACAATGAAGTTAAGCTAAAACAGATTTGTGCAGATTTCGGGGTTCTAGAAATACTTCAGTCAACGGCTCAATGGCGGGATTCAATCGAATCATTATTGACCTTGTTTTCTTTTGCGTTACTTCCGACACGCCTTGTGGAGCTAGAGAAGGAGCTTGAAAGAGCAGCGTTGTCATTCGACCATCAATAGATAAATATTGCTCAGATTTACTGGGCAATATTTGCTCTCCACTAACAGGGGTTCCCCCTAGTCGCCACCGAGGCCCACCCGCCGGACTTACCCCTACATCACTAAAGCTCGTGCCTCGCTAAGTGCTGTCATTGAAATTTCATTCAAACCTAAATCACTATGGACGCCAACAAAAATCCGTTGTCATCCATAGTGCAGTGGTAAGGTTTGATGAATTTCAATGTATCGCTCAAGGCTGTTAGACCTCCAGCGCCATAGCAATGCCAACATAAACCCCGTTGTCATTGCTATGGCAGGGTGCTGGTGGTCTAAATGAATCGCCTTCGGCGAGCTAGAAGCTTTTGTATCGCTTTTCTTAACGGCTTCGCCTAAAAAGCTGACCCTCTGTCGAGCCCTATTGTGTCGTCTTTGTCCGGTCTAAAGTCAACTAGAATAGTTAAGTATATTTTACTTTATTGTGTGTTCTAATATGGTATTTATAGTTGCGTTTATTTATAATACATACTCTGAACAAATAAATATCATAGGCTTGGGGGCAGTATGAAATTAGAAGTTATCATCAATAATTACACCATTATTTGCAGTCGTTTATTCGGTTATGTTGGGAAAAACAATGTCGGTTTAGTAGAGGGTAAGTTTATTTCGATTACCTATGAAAAGGTGATCAATGATTCAATATACATGGACTCAGACATAGCTTTTATCTTAGGTACTAACTCGGATATCGACACAAGACATAATATCGTAGAAATCCTAAGTTGCTTATCAGAGGAAGGGCATCGTGGTTCTTCTTTATCAAAAGTAATTTCAATAGGTAAGTTTCTTCTAGGGAAGAAGTTTAATGAACCTAGGTTAAAAGTGATGAAACAGTTTAGGGGAAAGACGGTTTCTACTTATGAATGGGATGTGTCAGGACAACCCTTAATAATCGAACAGACCAATGAGCCAGATTCATTATTATCTAGTTTCAAACTTATCTAGTGATATCTGACATATATCAATTGAACATACTAGCTAATTGAAAAGGAATATATTAAGGGTAGGGGGAACATATTGAATTTAGCAGCATTGTTATTACGCATTTACGCAGTAGCTGACGCTCTAACATTTATTTTTGAGCGTTTGGGTTTCTCAAATGTGGCTGATGCTTTTACAGTATTTGTACTAATTGTTGGGTTTGCAGAGGCTTTCGGTCTAATAGATAAAATTGTAGAAACTATCAAAACGAAAACGAGTACAAAGCAAAGAGTAAAATTGGCGATACTTTTAATTTTAATACTAATAACTATCCAATTGTAACAAGTAAATTTGTTTCAATTGGACGCTCTCCACTAATAGGGGTTCCCCCTAGTCGCCACCGAGGCCCACCCGCCGGACTTACCCCTACATCACTAAAGCTCGTTCCTCGCTAAGTGTTGTCATTGAAATTTCAATCAAACCTAATTCACTATGGACGCCAACAAAAAGACGTTGTCATCCTTAGTGCAGTAATAAGGTTTGATGCATTTCAATGTATCGCTCAAGGCTGCTAGACCTCCAGCGCCATAGCAATGCCAACATAAACCCCGTTGTCATTGCTATGGCAGGGGGCTGGTGGCCTAAATGATCTGCCTTCGGCAGCTAAAAGAAATTTCAACGCTTTTCTTAACGGCTTCGCCTAAAAAGCTAACCCTCTATCGAGCCCTATTGTGTCGTCTTTGTCTGGATAAAAGTCAATAATAATAGTTAAGTATATTTTACTTTTGTTTGTGTTTTAATGTGGTATTTTAATCTGGTTTTGGTATAATGGAAACAGTTGGGAATACTACTGGCGGGACAAAAAATGAAAGTAACAGTTCATAACTTCTACATCACTAACGGCAAGATTATTGGTCAAGTTGGTGATAACGATATGGGTTTAACTCAGGGGAGATTCTTTAGCGCGGAATTTCAGAAAAAAACTCCAAACGCTGTCTACTGTGAACTGGGAATAAAATATGAATTCGGCAAAGCCTCAGAAACACCTATCGGAGACCTTGTGAAAGAAAAGTTGTTCGATCTTCAATTCGAGATTACGCAGGGGTCAATAGTTGCTAAGGCACAAGAGTTACTGAGAGAAACGTTTGGTGTGGAAACTACGCCTTCTGTAATTTCAGAAGTCCAGTACAAAACACGTTTAGTACGTAAATTAGAGTGGTCATTCTTTGGTCGCAAGATCACCATGACAGAGTCAATTGATCACTCTGGATATAGCGAATTATCCATTTAAGCACTTAGGGCTAAAGCCCTAAATGCTTAATTTCCCGCTTCTTGGGGGTCACCCCCGACAGCTCGGCCCCAGCCAACCCGTCATCCCCCGATCACAATGCAATATCAAAGAACTTGACATTGATTATTTCGATCTATATTTTGGCGAAGCCCTTTTAATTATTTTAAATTTAAAAGTATTAAAATATTTTAATTCTAAAGAAGGGTCTGCGTTTTGTTTAACAGACTTGTTTTTCTCCCATATTTGTAAATATCAAAAATTACACTGTCCTTTTGGGCTCCTTTCTATGACCTTTAAGTGTCCGATTACTCTCACTGTGACGTAATGCTTTACTCACTTATTAAATGTCCATCGGGTATATTAGCTTGATTAATGCCATCCAATTGCCATTACAGTCCCACCAAATAGCCACTAATCGGTCAGGACAAAAAAGACCCTTTGCCAGGGCATATCTACAACTGTGAGTAATTAAGTGCTGTGGTGGATTTATCTTAAGTTATCAACTTAAGAGCATGTTTTAGCTTTAGACAGCTCAATGTGTGATGTTGCCAAAGCGATAGGTGCGTCCATTTTTAAGATGTTAAGAGACGTATCTTTTGAAATAATGTGAATATTTTGAGTGAAGGCCAGGGGGATGTTGGGGAGAGCAACTGAGGTCTACTTAGAGCAAGGAGCTCAGAACAATTTACTTTAAAATGAGGTTGGAACCTTAATGATAACCTTCCACCTTTGTATTCAGAAATTGAAAATACTATTTATTATTTGACCTATGTGAATAACGAGGTTGGCAAGCAAATGGCTAGTGTGGCACGTGGGGCCATCGACTGTCATCAACTGACTTAGTGTATAGACAGTCAGAGCCAAGTTGTGTTGTTCCGTTAGAACCTCACAAGCGAATGTTAGCTACAAATCAAAGTATTGAGCTCCCATGATGTTCAGATGATTAGGCAAAGAAAACGTCGGTTGCTTGATTCGGCTCTTGACGTATGTGCTAACGTAGAAGCACCAAACTGGCTTAACTGACTACATAAGCTTCCAATTGTCGAGGGCTTAAATTATATATATTTGCAGCCTAAATCGTCGATTTGACGAAGGCGGTGTTCGCGAACATTTTGCATCACTGTAATACGATTAAAGTCTCGGTCAATCATGGGATTTAGCATCGGTTGAGGTACTCAAAGCTCTGCATGTTCATTAAGTATAAGAGGACATATTAAAATTGCTCTTACACTCTTAGTGTATATTATCTATGTTATGTTAAATTCGCGACGATTGGAATTTTGTACACGTAGTTGTTACCACCTACCAAATATCAATAAGTTAGATACCTCCTTTTGAAAGTTGACTATGTGAAATCTCTTTCCCCTGTGAATTTGAAATTTGTGAGTATTAAACATAATGGCCATTTACCATAAAATAGGTTATCAGAAGATCTATTTAACTAAAGTTAAATAGATCTTCTGATAAAAAATAACTTAGTTTTCGATTACTCTTACTAAGATTCGAAGCAATATTTACTCATTTTATTCTTTGGTAGTTTTACTCTATGTCGTTTTTCAATTAACGTTGATACCTTGCTATTCTGGCAATATTCCCATGTATTTTGTCTAATCACTACATCGACTAGGTCTAAATTTAAACCTAAGTATTTTTGTACATTTGAACTGTCAGAAAATTGTACATATACCATTCGATTCTTTTTCGATATATAGAGAGATGATACTTCTATTTGGTAATTTCTCTCCAAGTTCTCCTTTAACTTCTCTCGCCAGTCTTCAATCAACACCTGCCTCCTAAAGTGAAAATATTTGAGGTTGTCACAGACATGCTATATATTGCATTTATCACTAAAAAACAATAGAGATATTTTACTATGTTTAACGACTGTTCAACACTATTTATTGGGTATGATGACGGTAATGCCCAACATAAGATCTCAGCTGAATCTGTTAAAACCTCCTTTCCTACACACATCCAACGTTCGACTGAACGTTTTGCGGTACTAGATGAAACCTTTTCAGTATCAAGTAATGCTCCTGTTCAAACGAAATTTACTTCTGCTGTTACAGGTAACGCTTACACCATTGGTGAGGTAAAACAACCTATTCCCAGGAACGATGACTTCTCCAATAGTGAAGCAGCTCAGGTTTTACTGCAGCATGGCTTAAATCAATTTGGAGATGAGTTACTCAATAAAAAGTACGTTCTTTGTACTGGAATGC
Source organism: Vibrio sp. Vb1127 (assembly GCF_033338735.1). Classification (NCBI taxonomy): domain Bacteria; kingdom Pseudomonadati; phylum Pseudomonadota; class Gammaproteobacteria; order Vibrionales; family Vibrionaceae; genus Vibrio; species Vibrio sp. Vb1127. The sequence continues at coordinate 33,161 of NZ_JAWOTF010000016.1, forward strand.
CATTAAGACAGTTCTTTAAAACAGATGGGTCCGTCAACGAAAACAATGTTAAGCAAAAGATGCTCTCTATGCAGAGATCTTTTGATCACTTAGGTACTGACCCGGAATCGAAGCTGCGGAAGTCAAATATTGAAGCTCTACTTGTTCAGCCCGAAGCACTAGCAGCCCTTCGTGTATTCCTATTTAAGAGAGATGATTCAGGGATGTTGGTACATAACCCTGAATACATAGGAAAAACGATCGCAATCGCTGATCCTGGTGGTAAAACAACTGATATAGCTGTGTTTGACGATGGAACTATTGATATGGATCGTTCTGTCACCCAGGACATCGGGTTCAATCAGATTGTCAAAAAAGCATCCAACTACCTTTACGATTTAGGTTTCACCACACCCACACATCAGCAGTGCCGTAAGTTAATTGATGAAGGTATTGTTACAGTTCGGGGGGTTGAAAAAGATCATTCAGAATGGGCAGAGAATGCACGGAAGGAGCTAGCTAGTAAGATTTTTGGCGCAATCACTGATACCTTATCTAAAGCTGTAGATATTGATTTAATCATATTCATTGGAGGTACTATTGCCGCATTGCGTGAAGAAATTACACCTTTAATTGAAGAGTATTACGGTAAAGATAACAACTCATTCCTCATACCAGATGAAGCAGACAAGCTAAACGCTTGGGGCCTTGAGTTGTTTGCAGAGCTTTGGTACCAAAACAACAAAAAGAATAAGTAGGCAAAGGTCATGGGGCGCTTTTCATTAAAAGTGGAAATAAGGATACCAAATGATTACTCAACAGAATGCCGAGAGTTAGCGAATTCAAAATCAATAACTCTCAAATCGTTAGTCGAAGAGTTAATTAGAATTGGGTATTTCATCGAAGAGGGTGAGTTCGATAAGCTTATGTATTATTTTGATAACATCCTCCCTCATGAGATCAGAGACTGGGATTGGTGCCGCAACTTAGGGTTACACATTGATAAAGTAAAGAGAAGAGCTAGCATACACATAACGGATTCTTCTGTGTATCACCAAGGTCTCGTTCATACTTATTTGTCTGCACATTCCGAAAACGATCCCAAGCAAGCTCTTAATGATGTCAACCAACATGCTATCAATATGATGAATTCTGCTATTCATTTCCTTCAAAACCAAAGTAATAAAGAAAGGTTTAAGTGTAATGAGTACAAGACACTCGAAAATGTTGAGCAACATTTGGCTAAAATAGCTTCAAGTATTGAAAAGCTTTCAAACCACCCTATTGGCTTTAGAGCTGTTGAGGGGCAAACTGAACAGCCAGATGCTTTTTCTACGAAAGATGATTATCTTGAAAGTAAAGATGGTGTCTCTGATAGCTTAGCTATTGATAATTTCAACATGGAGTCATTGCTGATAGCTTAAGAAAAATGGGGCTAATGGGGCTTAGCACTGTTTAGTTAAGCCCCACTTTTGAAAGGAGTTGGTAGCGATTTTATTCGTCAAAGAGAGCCTCAATTTGTTCATTGTCTAAGTCCCCTTTCCGACTTTTGAACCTATTAAAACCTTGTTTAACTGTTTCTTTAACTCTTGCTTTAACAGCGTTAAAAAAGTCCTTCCAGTCGATCTTGTAATCTGAGTCCAATGTGTATGCAATAATGCTAGGAATTGAAGATCGTGCAACGCTATCCAGAACAGCCATCTCTTGTGGTGTCGGTTCCGCCTCTTCTAAATGCAATTCAAAAACCTTGATCGTTATGTACCACTTCTCACTATCGTAGTGTACTAAGTCACTATCGAATTTCGAAAGGAGAAATTTAATCTCGTTAGAACTTAGTTTATAGGTAGGGAAACCAACGACAATGTTCATGAATTTTGCAGCCATACCATTGTCTATTATTTTTCTTCCTGGAATCTGGCTAGCACTACCCTTTCTGAGCTCGTTTTTGATGTGTGAAAAACTACAACGCTCTGTGAACTTAGCCCTAAGTTCGACTAGGGTGTGTTTTGCTGCTCTATCTGCAATCGTACTTGCTTCAGTTATACTGATTTTTTTGTTCCTATTTTGTTTTAGCAAAATTGCTGTTTTAAGTCTTCTGGCGTATAAGCCAGGGAAACCTTCTAAGTCACTGTAAGGGTAATCGTATGCTGATTCTAAACATTGTTCATACAGTTCCACCCAAGGGCTTTTTAACTCTTCTAGCTCTACAGTCATTGTGAACTCCACTTTCTATTGTTTATAGTCCATTTATAGCATATATCTAATTTTATTAACACAAAGCTGACTTAACATTTGCTATAATATATAATAGAATTCTTAGCAATATGGTTATTACCGCAATATAATAAATACAAAAGTAGTAAACCTTTGATTTAAGGTGATAAGAATGCCAAAAACCAAAAAGTTACTTATCTCTAGGCTGGCAGACATTGTTCAAAAGATTGAACTACTAGAGAATCCCAAACGCAACGCCCGAATTTTAGAGTTGGCACTAGGGCTAAATGGTGAGGGTCCACATACTCAAGCTCAGATTAAAGAATTTCTTGACGTGGAGTACCCAGAAGCAACTGTTAGTACCGAAAGAATCCGTGTCATCAAGAGTGTACTTGTAGATTCGTTTGGCAAGGAACTAGTTAAATCGTGGGATGAGTTTTTCGAAAATCTGTTTGATTACCTGTACTCTCAGGTCCCAATTGAAATTGGGCTACTTGCCCAACGTTTAGCCGATCCCAAATATCAGAGTTTTAACCCCAAGCTTGGACATCAAGAAGCATTTAGTGAAAAACCATTTAATGTTTTGGGGCTGATGAAAATCCTAGAGTTCAGACCAAAAGTCGACACGAGACAACTCAAAATTAAGAGGCTCTATTTTGAGTTCAATGACACACGTATAAAGGGTCGTGAGAGAAATACTAAAGAGTCTACGCTTTTCCTTATTCCAAACAACTTTAACGTTAAGTTAGAAAACCTTCTTAACCACGCAGAACGAGCTGTAAAGTTCAATGGGATGATACAAGAGCAAATCTTACTACCTCTCATGCCTAAAAAGCTGCCTGTACATAAAAGAGAGGAATTAGCTCACTCTTTGCTTATCTGTCATAAGGATTTCATGTGGCTAGATGAGCGATTAGGCTACTTGACCCTAACTAACTCTTTAGATAATAGGATTACAAGATTTGCAGCTAAGATTTTTAAAGTTGTTGATGAGATTTCAATTGCCCTATTTTCATGCCAAATATCAAGAGCAGTACGGGCCCAAGCTCGCGCATTAAGAAGTGACTCAGATTTAGAGTTTCTACAAGAGCGCTCAAATTTATTGAATAATGTCTCTTATGGTTCTGACATACCTTTCAAAGTGCAAGACGCTTTAATGTATTTCGTTAGAGCGGGATTATGCACGATTGATGAGAGCAATACTCTTCGTCCTACTGAGCTGTTACTGGATAACGTTGATGTTTCTCTTCGTCGTTCAGAAGAAATAATGATGGACGTACTAAAGAATGCACCAAACCAAACGTTAAGTAACTCTGAATTCCGCGAGAAAAGCATAAAAGAGATATCTGAGAGGACAGCAAAGCTGTATGACGAACGTTTTGAAGATTTTATTGCTAAGGACATTATTCTTAAGAAAGACCAGCTCGTGCTTTTTAATAGGGATAGCGTTGACTCTTTAAAGAGATGCACTAGAAGCGCTATTGAATCTCAAAGAAGCATTTATAAAGGCGCTCGACAACCTCTTTATCTAAGACTAATTGAACTTGCCAGTTTATATATTGAACGAGCCAAGAAAGCTAACGCTTCAATTGCATCTAATCGTACACAGTTGAGAAAAGCTAAGGCAGATAAGAAGGTGAAGCTTGAGAAAATCGAATCTCTTGAATCAACCTCTTCTGACTTACGTTTGTTAAAAGCAGAGTGCTCTGATTTCTCGTTAAGAGTTGATAAGTTACAAGAGGAACTGCAACGATTAAACAGAAAAGTTTCTCAGTATGAAAAGGCAGGTGAATCTAGGAGATCTTTGTTGAACTCAGAACTTGAAAGGATTCATATTGCTGAAAGACACATGTCATTCTGCGAGCGATTGCTAACTACAAGAGACTCAATTTATGAAAAATCAATTCAAATCGTTGTCGATGAGCTTTGTTCTACTCTGATGTCACTCAAAAGTAGTGAGGTTGATGAAGAAATACTCAAATCCAAGTCAGACGTTGCTATTAACGATGTTCTCGGCTCAATTCTAAACAGAGTTGAAGGCATCGATTCTGAGTTTTCTAATGATCTCGAGAAGCTTAAATTTACTGATATTCTAATCTACCGTGTGATATCAGATTCGATTTCCTTACTCGATAGACTCGACTCTGAGCTACCAGAACCAAATGATAAATTTTCAGATTTGATATTGAATTTGATTTTGGAGTTACCTGAGGATTCCGATGGTAATAGGAGCACTACGTATAGCGAGTTTAAATCAGCTTTAATCGAAAGAGCTATCGCTGACGAAAGAAACCATGCTGTTGGCCACTTCAACCAACATAATAGCTATAGCCCCCTCTTTGTTCGTGTGAGAAAAGCGGAATACTCGTACGTAGGTACTGAAGCTTCTAAGCATGCTGACTTTGAGTATATATAACTAAGAGATCAGGAGTACAAATGCTAAAGATTTTTAACAAATTTATGATGTTACTTGCCCTATTTGCTACCGTAAGTTTGGTGTCATCAGTTGTTGAAGGAAATGCAGTCTTAGTCTTTATGACGTCGGCATTTGTACTTGGTTTGCTATGCATCATTCATAAGTTCAAAGGTGGAGTACTATCTCCTACCCTCTTAAAGGCCGTTGAGGTTGCAGTGGTAATTGTATCTATTGGATGTTTGCTTACAGCTCCTCCCGGCGAGGGATTTTACGTTTTAGCTTGGTTATGGACGACCGTGTTTTTCACGCTGTATAAAAAGGCCGATACTCATGTCTAATTCATTAAGCAAAAAAGTTAACATACGTGGGCCAAATAACTACCAGTTTTTAAAGTGGATTCTGGATGCTAACGATAATTTTTTGGCACTTAACCACTGCAATGACCCGGATGGTTTTCGTACAACATCTAAAGCAATTCAATCTCAGCTTAATAAAATTGATGAAACGGATGTACAGAAGATTCGGTCTACTTTCATGCAATTATTGGTTTTCTTTCCAGAGTCTAGAGTAGATAAGTTCGTCGGTTTGTTTCATGCTGCGAAATCTCGTGATAAAACTTCAACAACCACAATGGCACTGTCTAAGCTTACCAAAAAAAGGTTTGATTCCTTATGTAAGAGAGTAGCTAAGTCTTCAACGAATGATGAGTTTTTAAATCTGCTACTCGATTTAGCGGAGACAGAATATGGGTTGGATGAAAGTAACATGAGGTAGTGGTTTGGTAGGGCCCATATTACTATTCATATTAGAAAATAAAGCAGCTACGATAGCTGCTTTAATTTAAAAATTAATAGTTAAAAAACTGGGATTGTTGACTATGAATGCTATGTAAGAGCTTATCACTATATATGGCCCCAGTGGATACTGCCCTCTCGTTCCTCTTATGTATGTTATGACGATGAACACAAACATAAAGAGTATTGTGAGCATTGTTATCTCTACGCCAGCCCAAGCCCCTATACCAGCCCCCAGCCTTAAATCACCATTTGCCATTCCAATATTTTTGTAAAGCACTTTATGCATAGTATTGAAAAGGTAAAGAAGCCCATACCCTAATAAAGCACCGCTAAGCGATTCTTCGGAAGATAGATAGCCATACTCTGTACAAGCCAGAACCAAACCAGACCATAAAATGAAATTTGTTAGTTTTTCTGGTAGAAATTGACTCGCTAGGTCAACCAAAAACGCCATTGCTGTTAGGCAAAAGAAAATGAGCATTAAAAGAAACTGCTCAAATGAAGTTGCTATTTGGTATAGAGTCACCGTTGAAGCGGCTACGGTAATTTCTAATACAAATACCTCTTTATAAGTTTGGTTGTTTCCCTTCAGGCCACCAGCAATGCAGGAGAAAGGTACCCAGTATCCAACACTTTTGCATAAGCTAGTGAAGTCAAACCGTCCTTCACGGTTACTTGGTTCTAAAGAGTATTCAGGATAATAGGTGATGAGATCATTTCTGATCTCATCTTCTTCAATTTGTGGCAGTAATCCAGCTATGACATAAGTGATCTTTGCAATGAGACTACCAGTAATTACCAGGAACAGATAAGAAATCATTGTTATCTTGTAATCTCCATAGTTTCTTGCTCTTTGGAGTTCATATCAGAACGCGAACCATCACCTCTTCGCAATGTTGCTCTCCATGGCTTATCTAAATCAATCTCCGTTTTTAAAGGAGTACTAATTTCAGTTAGATTCTCAAATGCTTTAGCTACGAAGTAGCTGTATGGCTCACGTTGATTCTTCTTCGCTGTTCGAGGCATTTCTTTTGCAGCTTGTATTTCACGTTCTGCTACCAAACCAGCTGCTGCAGATTTTAAACTTGAAATCTTTAAGGACTTTTGTGTCCCATCTAGTGGGTCTTCATACAGTAGATTTTGTCTACTACTAGGGTCATTCTCAATAATACCTTTCTCTTTAAGATCGTTAACTACCTTCCTTACTCCAGTTTCGTGCAGTCTGGTAGCAACTTTGTTGTAGTATTTAGATAGTTCACCTGTATTACCCACAGGGCTATTCCATATGCCGAAAAGAGCTTGCCTAAGCGTATCCTCAGGTATTTGACGTTTTTCAATAGCGTCCTTTAGACAAATTCGACTAAAGTATATAGGGTCATTAGCGCCCTTAATTGGGCTTGAAGGCGTGGTAAGATATTCATGTACCTTTGCGTGTAGCTTTTTATCAAGAGCAGAAAATTTCGTCACGTAGCCTTGCTCATTGCGTGTAGATTCGATCATCATCCCCACTCTAGCTTCAGTCGCCAACCAATTGCCTATTTCACTAGCTTTAGATGCATATTCTTGTTTAGCTAAGTTGTCTTCAGGTTTTTTTATTGATACCAATACTTCAAGTGCTTTTTGAGTTAGCTCTTTGGTATCTGATTCTGGAGATGTCTTTGATGCGTATAGGAAGGCTGCTTTCTTTTGTATAGCTGACTGTCCTTTGTCGCCTACAAGTTCATTAGCAAGTTTCACATAAGCTTTTACATCAGGATTATCATCGAAGTCGAAGTCATTAATATTGACCTTTGTTGTCTCCGAGAATGTTTTGGTTACAACCTGGATAGGCTCCTCTGATTGGTTAGTCACTTCTACTTTATGTGGTGTCTCAATTCTACTTTTAACGTCATGGACGTCTATGGCATTTTTGGCTGCACTCTCAGCTATGTTTGTAAGTAGTCCAGTAAGATGGGCCACACTCTCCTTATCTGAGGATTTGAGTGACTGAAGTACTTTTAAAAGTTCCTTTTCTATCTCACTTTGGTGTTGTCCATTTCTGGATTCATCCTTTATCTCGTTTGCAGGAGCTGTATTTTCTATGTCAGGGCTTGTTGTGTCTTTTGACGGTATCGCATCTGAGGATGTCTGTTCACTATTAGGGTTATAGGAAGAGGAAGTACCATCAAGGTCTGGTGCAACATCTAGGTTCGCATTAAAGTTTTGGTTCTCAGAAAGCGCAATTTCCTCAAACATTTCGACTTGCGCCTGGATTGAGTTTGCGGCTCGTTGTTCATTCCAAGCTTTCTGCTTAGATTTATCGAATATAGACGTTAATTGTTCTGTTGTTGGCACATTAACATCTGGAGCTTCTACGTCTACTAAAGGTAAATCGATTTCACTTCTAACATTCAAAGTAGAGGCTTCTACAGTGGTTGTTGATTTCCAATATTTCGAACTATCGGCCCAGGCACCTACCGTCGTAAAGCTTGAAATTCCAACAAAAGTATCTTTTGGTGTGAACTGGTCACTAAAGTTAATACTTGTAGCATTTAGTTCATCTAACACTAGCTGACTTAATGATTTTGCCCCAGTATTAGTTTTTATTACTTGTTCATCGCTGTTTGGTGGTCTTGTTGTAGAGTTGACAAGCACATCTGTCGTTCTATCAATCTTCTCCATAGATTGCTCAGCCAAGGAACGCTCGCCTACCCCTGTAGTTTTCTGATGCTTAAGATCCAGTCCATCGGACTTGGGGTCAACTTGACCCAATTCAATACTTACGTCATTGATTGTCGTATCTATACTGTGTCTTTCTGCTTGACTTACAGATGATGGCTGTTCGTTAGATACGGATTGGACTTCCACTTCTTGGTCAGCTAACTCAAACAAATCTATTGTGCCCTGGTTTTCAACATGTTCTGAGCCAGCAACACTAATGGTTTGCTCTTCCTCATCTATGCCGAAATCATCAAGACCCCATTCAACGTCTTCCATACCTGAAAAATCAGGCATATCGCTCTCTAATGGGTCGATTGTTGAGGGTTTAAACGATGGGGCGTCAAGTTCAGATAATTCATCCAACCAGTCATCTGCATTATCGAGTAATTCTGGGCTATCCGTTTCTGCCTCAACCTCAATGCTCTCTTCCAGGTTATGATTGCCGTGAGTGAGTTCATCGGACCAAGCGTCAGGGTTAGTCAGTTCTTGCTCGTGGTTTACAGGCTCGTTGTCTGTTTCTAGGTCAATAGCATCAACTATATTTTCTTTGAGCTGTTCTAACTGGGCTCCCTCTATTTCAGGTTCCAGTTCATTCATGTCAAGGTTAGCTAATGTGTCAATATCAAAGTTGAAATCATCGACAATGGGTTCTATTTCATGTGTGGTTTCAATAAGATCATGGTCCAAGCCTGTATATTGTTCTCTGAAATCAATATCGAAGCCACCATCGGCAGCAAGCTCTGCGAAGTTGGTACTATCTAAGGTTAATTCATTATCGTTATCTAAACCTTCTGTATGGGCGTTTTCGATGTTGTATAGCTCAATTAAGCTAAGAGTCTTTGTCGGCTCTCCAGTTGATGCATTAACCCAGCTACCCTCTTGGTTCAACATTATCGGGGTATCATTTGATATTGGGAGTTCGTACGTCCCCCAATCTGTTGAATCAATTTGTACTAAGCAGGTTTCTAGTTCTCGAGAAAGTTGACCAGGTTCCTCTTGCAGTGGTGCTTTTGGCTGCAATAGCGGTAAATCCACAGGGTCGATTGTTGTTGATATAGGCGTTTCACCATGCTTTGAAATATAGTAAACGGTTGTAGGTATGGTGAATTTAGTGCCATTCAATGCGTCAATTTTATTCTCTGCAAGAGCCAATGAATCGAACTCATAGTTACCGTTTACAGCTCCATTAGGTGCAAATGATTTAACTGTGTAAGGTTTTGACTGCCGCTCAGCGGGTTCGATATAGAAGTTTTGATCTGCACTAGAAAAAGCAGATGTATCGATATCAATAATGTTTGGTTGAGAGCTGATTCTGTCAAGCTCATAAGCAACTTCATTACTGTCAATTTCTAATTCAGTTACTGGTTCAAGTTCGTTTGTCGTCGTACAATTTATTTTGATTGTCTGATTTGAGTTTTCGAGCTTTGCTTGTATCGACCTTGGGTCCACTAATGTAGACATTACTTCCGATACGCTGAGGCCGAATTCTTCCTCAAATGTCCTTGAAGTAGTTCTGTCTGGCTTACCATCTGCATCAATATCTCGTAATACAAAGTTTTGATCAGTAAGCCACTGATAATTATTGTTACTAAAATATATTGATTCGACTACAGCGTTGATGTCTTGTGCAAGGTCTGCTCTGCTGTTGTATCTCGGTTGTTTCAGCCCTTTGCTACCTCCGATAACAAGCTCACCATCTTCAGAAACTCTTATTGGTCTAGCAAATGTTCCCGTTTCATTCTCAACAAGCAAAACGACATCATGGGCCAATTGAATATCCCTAATATCGTTGTATGTATCTGCGGAAGTAAAAGGTACTTTTGATTCCTCGTCAAAGCATCTGTATGTTGAACCAACATATTCGAGAGCTTTGGTGTAAGCACTATCAAGGTTTTTTTCAGCTTGAGAAAACTTCTCATAAGCTATCTGAACTGCGTGTCCCTTTTCAATTTCTAGGTTTATTAAAATTTCTTTAGCGGTGTCTGCTTTCTCAATAGTTTGCCAATCTCCGTCGATGTGACGTTGTAGCGAATATGACACTATTCGTTCTATATTATGTTCATTAGGAGCTACGTTAGCTTCTTGAACAGGTAGCTCAGAGACTCGGTGATCTATTCGCTCTTGTTCTACGGATACTGCTTTTGGAGTTTCGAATTGCATTCCAACGGGAAAGCTAGTGGTTAGTAGGGTCCCATCGATGCCATATGCATCAAAGATATCAGTGAATTTATCTCTTTCTGCATCCAGAAATTTCCTGGGAGCGACATACTCTTTTGATGGTGTAGTATTGTTGCTTATTACCAGCTCTAACTGGTCTCCCATAACTTCTATAGCTTTATCATATTCAAAAATATCGAATAAATTATTGTAGTCTGTAGCCTTAATTGCAGTGGCTTCTGGAAGTACATCTAACTTTTCCCAATCAACGCTAAAGCTTTTTACCCCAAATTCGTCGTAAGCTTGAAGAGCGACCTTCGCGCCTGTATTCAAATTAAGAGCTCTAATCGAGTGTTCACTCGTAGGGGCTTTTAAAAAACAGTCATTATCTGAGGCGTTTAATAGGGGGTTGTTAGGGTAGTCCTGGCTGTACCGCTTTATTGCGTGAGAGATATTATTAGCAAACATCGCACAAACAACAGCAACATCTAAACCACGTTCCTTAGCGGCGATAAACAAAGACCCTCCATTAGCAAAGCCTTCACTCGTTATGATCGTTGTCTTAGGTGTAATATTGCCGAGTTGAACAAAATTGTTTTTCATGTCGTCATTCATGACTTCAAACATTTTGTTAGTGGGATTTTCTTTGTTCCAGGGAGAGCCATTATGGGCTAAGAACTGTAACCCTCTAGTCTCCTCCACATTAGGGCCCATTTGAATGCTAACCGCTGGTTGGTCGTATAAAGATGTTAGTCTCATCAGACCATGGAGTTCTGGATAGTTTAGTAAGGCCTCCAAATGTTTTTTTTGGATATAAGTGCCTTTTACGGAATCTTTAGTGAGTTCTGGTTTTTCGAAATTGGCATCAATTAAGGTTTTAACCTCGATCTCACGTTTAGCGTTAGCTTCAGCTATCTCTTGCATCTTCTGTTGATGCTTAAGCTCTGCTTCTTTTGCGGAGGCAGCTATTTTATCCGCTAGTTCTTTTTGACGAGTTTCGTGAGCAAGACGAGCTTGCTCAGCTGTTAGGTTTGCCTCGTTACCCAAAGGGGCACAAGGTAGACGTTCGCACCAGCCTTTGAAGTCAGGTTTAAAACTGATAAATGTAGAGTCTCGACCTATAAGCGAAATACCGACGGCAAGTGAGACCGTTGGCGTTATGTCACTCGGATTTTTGTCGTTGTAAAAAACCCTAATCCCAGCTGCAACCGACCATTCTGACTTTTTACCGCCTTTGTGGTGGAATTCCTTAGCGATACCTCCGACTTTTGCACCATTTTCACCAATAGTTGGAGAGTCAGCGTATGAGTTTAGGTCAATGTCAAAATCAACGCGCTTACCACTAGAGCTTGTGTACTTTTGACTATCTGCGTAACTTTGTATCTCACTTAAGTGCTCTTGAAACATATTTTTACCAAGAAGCTGCAGTGATTTAGTGTCTGCTTGATACGTTTCGCTCAACATTAGCTCATAAAGTTCAGCTTTGTGTTGATACATTTGAGCAGGATTAGCTAGTTCATTTTCATGAACCCCGTTATTTAGAGACTTTATGTTTTCTCTAACTAGCTTCTCTAATCTAAAAAGTGAAGAATGATCTATGTACCCAAGTTTAACTGCTTGGCTAGAGAACTCACTTAAAAGTGAATCTTGAGCTTTGTGAGTTTTATCTAAGATTGATGCTGAGTTGTGTTCTGGACTAAACCTACGTTGCCATGCTTCATATGCTTTGTTTTTAGCGGCCACATACTCAGGATTTTTATATACATCGTCTCCGGTAGCCCTGAGCTCACTTGCAATTTTTCCGAGCTTTTTACGCTCTTCAAAGAATTCAGAAATACCATTTTTTGAATAGACTTCAAATCCAGATGTTAGATGGATGGCCAATGCAGCGGCTTTAGCCCAATGAACTTCTGCAAATTCCCTCGAATAAGTTTCATTGAGACTTTTTGACTTTCCATTCACGTAATCGGAAAGCTTTAAACTAGCACCCATTGAGTTCTTGGAGCGTCCGAATGGATGTCCATAATCTCTCAAAATAGTTTTGTTACGGTCTTTTTTAGTGGCATAGACCGTGCCTCGGAGACTTGCTTCTAGTCTTTCTACAATGTTACTAGGTGTATTGTGATTCATAGTTCCCCCTACTCGCTAGTTTCATGTTCAATTTGGATAGGTCTAACGAGTTGCCCAAGTGCATGAGGTTCGCTTTGTCTATAAATAGATTGTTTATACGTGAATTTTTTTAGTGCGCCTGACTCTGTGGCCGAATAAACCCATCCGAACACCATAAAGCCATTTTGTGCTGCAATCAGTGCAGTATTGGCAATGAATTCGCTAGAGATTTCTCCAATTATTAGGAACTGCATACCTGAAGAAGCGTACTGTGAGAGTAAACTATTGATATCACCTGAGAGGTTTGTGTGAACAAGATCTGTTAAGTAGATAGGAAATGAATCTTCATACGCTAGAAATGTATCTCCATTTTCTTCATTCAAATGCTCTCGTACGCTATTGATCATTCCACCAAGTGGATCTTGTTTAATACTCCCGAAGCTTAACTGAACAATTCCCTCTTGAATTTCAGGAGTGCTTGTCTGATTTGTCTCTATCTCAAACTCAGATGTGTACATCATGTCCAAAATTAGGGTATAGCCGCCAGGGATAGGGATTGAGTTTATTTTAATGCCGCATTCAAAGCTTTCATCAGTATGTTCTGATGTAAGCATTTCTATAACCGTGAAACCTGAATACGGGGTTTCATTTAAAGCTTTGGTAGGTATGCCGGATTCTTGCAAAAATAGCTTTAACCCCTGATACATACCTAGAGAAGTCCAATCAAAAGATTCAGTAACCATTTGATTTAGACAGACGACTCTATTGATAGAGCTATCTATAATATTGAAGTGGATCTTGTGTATCAGGTGCTTTTCCGCAAAAGAAAGAAATTCAATACACCCTTCGGCCTGATGTGGTAATTGGTCTTCATATAGCTTTTCATTAACTTTCGAGAATACACTGGAGTCTATCCTAGAAAGGTTACGAACAATCTCACTTTCAGGTGCTATGGCTATATAGTAGTTATTTGCCATGACTTGTTCTTGTATGGCGATCCCTGTACCGGGAGCCGATGATTCGGTGGCTGTTGTAGGTAATAAGCCAGCGCAATCAAGCCAAAAAACGATTTCGTTAGAGTGGTTTTTGCTACTAATATCGAGCTGTAGTTGATAGTAATCATTTTCGCTAGGCAAAAATATTATGGGTTTATTGTTTAGGTTCAGAACAATTGATTTACCATCAGTGCAATAGTCATAGAGGTCCTTATACTTGTAGGCTTCTTTGTTTATTTCTAGTTGATACAAGCCATTGAAGTAAGGTACTCCTGATTTCAAGATAGATAACTTTTCTTTACTCATATTTAGGTGAGGAAACTGAATGCATAGTTCTTCAAGCGTCATATTGTTAAGCAAACCTAAGTCAACGCTATCTTCAATGTATTGATCTAGTAAACCAATGTGCTTTGCGATTCCGAAGTGCGAAAGCTTGCTGGTCTCTTGATGGAATCCTAGAAGAAATTTAAAGTTTGTTGGTACGTTTTCACTTTCCATTAACTCAATAAAATTGCTCATCGTTAACCTCTTCCTAACCCAAGCATGTTGATGGTTGTGTTAATTGTATTTGTAATGTTTTCAACAGTTTTGTGCATGTTTTCCGCAGCTTTCTGGACAATCTTGCTAGTCTGCATACCTACTTCCTGAACGTTTTCTCCAGAAAGTAATTTAGTTGCAGTTTCAAGTGATTTTTTACATTGGGATAGCTTGTCTTGGCCTACGGCTTTGCCTAGTTGGTCAATCGCATTAGGACCAAGGTTGTCCAATCCCTTTTGAACTTTTGAAACACTTTTATTTAGGTCACTAGCTATCTTCTCGAAGTTTTTCTCAGCTTTTTTAAGTGTTGAAGCTGGTGCTCCTTCTGCAATCAGTCCTTTTAGGTCCAGGTAGGACTGTTGAAGATCTCTTGACCTATCAATGACACTGTTGATTTGTTTCAACCCTGGCTGTTCTCCTTTTAATTTGTTGTAGGAGTTTGTTAAGAAAGAAGGCCCACCTTGAGCTTTGGAGCCGTTATGGTTGAGGTTAAATAGGCCATAAGAGTTCCTATTTGTATTTATGTTTTGGTTGTACTGGTCGACCTTCTTGTTTTCTTTATTTTGTACACTATCCTGCTCCCTTCCGTTTTCCTTACTTGGTGGGGTAGTTTTTTTTCTATTATTTGGTTTCTCTTCATCCTGTTTAGGAACGTTTTCATTCTCAACATTACGTTCAATAGTTGCTGGTTGGTCTGGGGATGCAGTTTTTTGTTCTGGGGGTTCTTCTTTTGTTTTTATATGCTTTTCCTCAGCAGGTTCAGTATGCTTCAATACATGCTCTTCAGTTGAAGGTGATCCTTTTCCTACGGAGTGCTCAATAGCTGAATTTTTTAAGCTCGCAGCTACATTTGTAATACCACCAGCATCGATACCAGTACTTTCAATGTTAACGGTAGGTGAAAATGAATACCGTTTTATTGGTGTGTCAGGTGTTATTTCTGATATTGGAGTGAAGTTGATAGTTTCTGGTAAATTGGGAGCTACAGAAGAGGTGCTTAAGCTCTGTCCTTGGCTTGCGAATTCAAAGTCAGGTGTTTCAAGCCTAATAGACTCTAGCGGGATGCTGTTAATAAGGTCTGTTATTGAGTGTTTGTTATAGTCCATTTTCTGCTAACTCCGCTAAAATTTGAGTCTTAAGAGCAAGGTTGGCTTCTCTTGTAAGTAGTGATTCGTAGTAGGCCAAAAGGTATCTTGCTAATCGTGCTGATTGAATTGCATCCATCCGAGCAACACTTTCGCTGGTCGGCCTAGGAGACAGCCCATTAACTGTCTCTACAGGCATTCCTAAGGATTTCATATCGCTAAGCTCTTCCGTTCTGCCTTGCCATATATCTGACTGAATAGAGTTCATATCGCTCAATTGGGAGCGTTTTATATAACTCGATTTCATAGTGGCAATCGCTAAGTCACTTCGAAGGTATCTATTCAGTTTTCTAGTTAATCTGAGTTCATCGTCAGAACCTTTCATGTCTTTTGGGTGAGGGATCGTAGATTGATTTTGAGTTGTTAATAGACCAACTAACTGATCCATAGCTAAACGGTCTTCGTGCGATAACTCACTCAATACTGCTTGCCCAAAGGTGTCATTTAGAAGGATTGTGTATTCTTCGTGAAGGTTAGGTGCGCCAATAGGAGCTCTATGAGATATGCTGGACTTAAGGTTATCAAAGGTTTCTTCGGCTAGTTTTCCAGGAAGTACCTTCTCCCCCTCAATTACTAGTGAACTAGTTAGGCCATCATCATCAAAGAATAGACAGCCTTGTTCATCAAAATTAGCTACATACGCCCTCTCAACAAATTCACAAAGGCCTGGTGTAACTTCCATCTTTGATTGCATTAGCAAATTGTGCGTTTCAGAGTGACTACCTGATACAGTAGCTGTATGGAAAGCTTTGAGGTTGTCGTCGTTTTGGAATGATTTAATCGCGTTATTGATCTCGTTTGCCATTTCTTGAGACTTAGTCAGCGCTCTTTCAGCTGCTGTCATACCATCAGTGGCTGTTTGACTAGCTTTTTGACCTGTTTTGGCTGGATCTACAATCGTCCAAGCTAAGAATGCATGGCTTGTGTACGGAATGAATGCAACTATAGCCACCCCAATTGTAAAGAATTTCTTCATCTTTCCACCCCAATAGAAATGTCTAATGCTGGGTTAACCACTATTTCGTTATCTGGAATTAGATTGTGCTTGTAGGTTGTCTGGTTGATTATCTGGTTTTCAACACGATTACTTAGCATTGATTGCGTGTTAGGTACGGCCAAACCTGACGAAGGTTCGAAGAGATAGTCTGTTCTATCTAATAACAACGGAATCTGATGGGCATTCGGTGAATTGCTGCTACGATGGTGTTCAACAGATCGCTTAATAACACTATGTAGTTCATTCAGCTGTGCAACCCTTAGCCATGTCTTAAAGTTTTCACTAGGTTCGCTTTTATCAAGACGAATACCGTGCATCTCTATTATGGATAGAAGGGACTGTTGCTTTGGCTTGCTCCAATCAATTTCATGGGGGAGTTCGAGCGATGTTATATCCCCATCTTCATCAATAGAAACAATAGG
The DNA here is from genome assembly GCF_033338735.1 of Vibrio sp. Vb1127. Lineage (NCBI taxonomy): Bacteria > Pseudomonadati > Pseudomonadota > Gammaproteobacteria > Vibrionales > Vibrionaceae > Vibrio > Vibrio sp. Vb1127. The sequence continues at coordinate 49,629 of NZ_JAWOTF010000016.1, forward strand.
CAGCTGGCAGTCAAACGTAGATGTTCCGTTAAGAGCATTAGCAGCCATGTAAGACGAAAGCATCAACTCATTCGTGTTCCAGTTAACTGCAAATTGAAGGTGTTGCTTTTCATTGATAGTTAGACCTAATGACCTACTAATTGAATCAAAAACATGGTCTTGTAGGCTATCTTCTAACCTCATGTTTGCCTCGTTGCGCGGGGGGTAATAGTTGTATAATATAAGACATTCATCAATTAAAAACAATGGTGTCAAATGGGTGACTATGAGGGAAATGCAGCCTGGATTGCTGCAGTTAGTGGGCGAGCAGACATAGAGCTATACTCTATCTTCAGCCTAGAAATTAAAGAAGTGTCGGAAGGTAGAATAGGACTTTCAAGGAGTATGTCTTCTATGATTGCTTATTCTATTGATTCAAAACACAACCACTATTTAGGTTGGCCACTAGGTGAAGTTTGGGATGCTGTAAAGAAAATTGAGTTTACCGGGTTCAAAGTAGAACCAACACCACTCTCTTTATCAAGTAGTCACGAATTGCAATTGCATTATGAAGTCGAAACGGAGGTGATTGTTTCTGAACGATCTCGCAGAGGGGTTCATAACATGACAAAGAGTGAGAATCGTCAACTTCATATGTGCCTACCTGTTACAGCAAGCGTTGGTAACAAGTTAGAATCTGCCTCTCTAATTACTCTAGTGCCATATGACGGTAATCATGAGTCTGACGATGCGGATGCAATAGTAGTAACTCCCATAGATTAGACTTTTATTATATTGAATAAAAATTTGGCCCAAGATGGGCCAAATAAAGTTTCAGGGTTTGGGATGATCTCTAAAGTTATTATCTAGTTACTAACTTTCCTTTCGTTTTAGTAGATCGAAAATTGTTCTATCACTTCTCATAACTCCGCGAATATAACCCCTTTCACTTGCTGGAGTGTCTTCGTCTCCCCAAACTAGGTAGGGAGTTCCACCTGCGAACATTAAATCGCCCAAAATCTTGAATTCCCTCATTTTAGTTTCACAACTCTTCGAAATGTTACTTGGAAAGTTTCTTAAGCTCTTAGTAGAAAAGAGTTCATTGTATGCGGCTTTATTATCATCAGAGCAGTATCCATTAAGCACTAACTCACCAAAGCTATTAAGGGGCTCTTGGTGAGTACGATATATATACTGATCGACTGTAAAGTTATTCTCGAATGGGTAATCAATAATCCGTTTTCTAGGATAAGGCATGTAACGTACCTTTACACCCTCAGCATTTAAAGAAGGAATTAGAGTATGTAGCTGTTTACATACTGGACAACTAAAATCGGTAGCAACTGTCAAAGTTCCCTTATAAGGGACATCTGCATCATTTTCATAAACAATAAAGCTATCATCATCTATTGCTGGAAGAAGCATCGGAGCGTATGTAGGTCCTAACTTTTGACGCATATGAGGCTCGATGTTCTTTAATTCATCCATGATTGTGTTAGATGTTTTTTCGGAGCTTACGCTTGGAATAGATGACTGAGTTACGGGTTGTTGTTTGCTAGAATCAGAACTTTCTTGATGCTCAAGCTGTTCTTGTTTCGCTTCCATGGCCAACTTTCTTTTGATTAACGCCTGAACTCCTGGAGATTTACGTAAAATCTCGTTTATCTTTTCTTCATGAGAGCTGTTTAAGTTGGTGTTATGTTCAGAAGGTTCAGCTGGAATTGGTTGAGGCTTGGGCTTGGTGTCGCTCAATTTGACTGAAGCTTTATGACTGCTATCTGTGAAAGCAACTATTGCCTTCTCTTTGGTGATTATTGACTGTATCTCATCCTTATGTGCGCCGAATATACGACCAAGGATGTTATCGCCATTGGACAGATCAATCATTTTCCCCTTAATTGCAAAGTTAACATCGCTATCAACAATGAATGTCCCTTTGTTTGTGAAGGCGGCATAAAGGTTAGTGTCTTCCATGATTTTAATTATTTTGTATGTGGTTACACTCATTTTTTCTTCAACGAGTTGTTCAATTGGCAAAGTACTCGAGCCACTTACATAAACCTCACTTGTTGGATTACTCTTTATAGGTGCTTTATCAGTTTTATACTCAGCAAAAGCGTAGAAACTGGCTAAGGCCATTAATGATAGTGCTAAACCTTTCTTTTTATGGAATTTGATCATGATTACCTACTCATCGTTAAATTATCAAACAAGGTGTTGGCCATGTTGTTAGTGATAGTTAGTTCCGTCCCATCTACTTTATGGTTTACTCGTTGGGTGATTGGATTTTGACGCATCTCTATATGTTCTAAGAGAGAAGGGAAAAGACGCTTAGTGATAGAAAACTGAAACTTTAGAGCTTCTTTGTTCAGTTGTGAGTTAATGTAAAAAGCTGAGCTAAGGGAACTACAAAGAGTTGGGCTGGTAGAAGGCTTATATAGGCCAAGTTCATTTAAGCTTTGTAAGATCTGGATATCTGGGGAGCTGCGTTTTAAACCAGGCTGAACTAGTTCTTCAGTTGACAAAATAGGTCCACCAGCATCAGCTAGATACGTCTTTTTATCGCTCAAGCCCAAAGCACTTTTTGTAAATTCAGTTACCATTTCTACTTCTGAATGTTTGCTGTACACGGAACGATGATCAACGACATAAATAGCTGAGTGGGCTTGGTTTCTTTCTGTTAATGCCGCAAATCTTTCCATGTCTATAGCTACACAAAGCTCGCTTAGGGTATCTTCTACGGAGTTCTCTGCACTTGGATACCAATAATTCTCGGTCACACGCCCGTATGAAAGCTTTCCAGATTGATATAAGTCTTGAAGATTATTTGCGATATCACAGACAGGCGTATCGTAGTGTATTGCTACGTTCTGGTAGATGTTTAAGGTTGATGGCGGTTTCGTTGGAACTTCAACTAATTCAGACTCGGCTGACTTTAGGGAAGTGTTGTAAGTTAGGGCTTTAACGGAACTTTCATCATCTAAGAATGTAGCTACATTAAGAGTAGGTGTATCCATTAAATGGCTTGCAACCATTAACTTATGAATACTCGTTGGTCCAATACCCTGATTAATACCATAATTGGCTACTTTAAGATTTAATAGTCGTTCTGTATGTGCTTGTGCTACAACGTCTAGGTTTATTGGCCTAACCTTACTCAGTGCTGTTTTTATGCCTAAAGGTGATAACTCACTCAGATCGGCTTTCACAAGTGAACGACCATATTGATTTGCTATGGTTTGCAATTGGTAGGCGATGTACTCTCCTTGTTCGTCAGCATCTGTCATAGCGATAACATTGTCTGAGCGTTGAATTTGAGTAGACAGATACTGGTATACGTCAGAGTTCCTTGGGGACCACTTTAGAGAAGGGTCTCCGACCTTAAAATCGAAAACTCTCCCCATAGTAAATCCGCAAGTAAACTCTTCTTGAATACCTAGTGCACCTAGAGCCAAGTTAACTTGCTTCGATTTAAGGCTGCTTTCAACAAGTATTAAATTCACATTACCACCCTTTTTTCACATCCCATTTTGGTTTGGTAGATTGGTTGGTATCTCTTGATGAACTAGGAAGGTTTTGTTCAGATTGAGGGTAAACGGCTTGTCTGCTTGTACCGTTTCTACAAGGTATTAAGTTACCTTCAGAGTCAAAGAAACTGTCTAACTCTGAGCATATTGGCAAAGTTGGGTCTTTCTCAGGGTCATAAGGTTCTGGGTCTGGTTCAGTTACCTCTCCTTCATCATCCTTACAGTATGTAATTCCATTTTGTGTATAACATTCTCTGTCTCCATGATCAGGGTCTTCTATGTCTATAATGTCACCGCCACCATTCCCATCAGACGCACATTCGTACGAAACCAGTTTTCCCTTGTCGTCATAGACAGGGCAAAATTTACTTTGCATCTCAATTTGATCATCGAAGATGCCTTCCATCAAATTATCTAGGTCGAGGTCTACACTATCTGGAATCGCATCAAGTACAGGGCCAAGTGCGTCGTCAATGCCTTGCTGCCCAATATCCTGAATGGTATCGCATAGAGCTCCTTGTAAACCATCGAGGCTAAACGAAGGTAGACCTGGCAAACTAAAAGAGAAATCACACCCTTGAGTCGGGTCTATATAAGCAAATGGGTTTCCCATCTTAGGATTGCTTGTATCTACGTCACATATACCAGCTGAAGGTGCTGGCAATGAGACTTTTTGTCGACATACCCTTGCTGCTTCACTCTTAAAGGGAGTGACAGTTGCAATGACTGAAGCTAGAAGTGCAAAACGAATAATTTTATTATTATCCATCCTTAGTATTCTCCTGAATTAATCTTTTGTGAGTTGCCAGTGCCAATCGAGTTGCATCCTCACTCATATATTGCTTGTCGAATTCGATTAGAAAGTTGAAGAGGTTTAATCTTGTGTGAAGAATTTTGGCAAACTTATACCGGTTTCGGTTTTCTATACTTTGACTCGCTAGAGTTTGGTTCGCGTGGATAGAGACAATGTAATTCCATTTGTGATCGTTTTGACTAAAAGCCCCCAGCCAACCAAAAGCAGCTAAAGACGTTTTTAGCGGTAAGCACCCCAAAATTACGAGTAACCGATCGGCTTGCTCTTGCACATCCTGATTCAATGGGAAATTTGCTAATTGAGGTAGGTTTTCAGCAATGCGATTAAGTTCTCTTAATGATGGAGACTGATCCTCAACAACCCAGCTTTCTCTGGCCTCAAAGGATGAAATGCTGCTCATTACTTTTGGCTCAACCTCTTGCCAGTATTCATCTATCCATTTTTTATCGAACGTTAGTCTAATCATAGGTGACTTTTGGGTTTTGCTGATGTTGTTTTTTATTGTAATATGACATTAGTTTCGAGTCTATTAGAGGTTGAAATGAAATTCAATAACTCAATTATCGGCCCATTGGTCGACCCACAAATGCATATCTTAAGAAACCACCCTGCCTCGAATCGCGAGGTTGGACTAAACGATGCAAAGTTCGAACATATGTGTCTGCAAATTGGTGTTTCAGAATACGCATTGAATACGGATAGGGCGTTGAAGACTGGTCATTCTATTGAACATACACAAGTGCCTGAACTCGACTTCTCCGAACTATTCAACGAAGCAACTCCATCCAAACCATCAAATGATGGAAACTCACCGTCTCAACCAACTCAAGACCTATCATTTGATATTGGTGGGTTTGATTTATAGAGAGCACGCTAATGTTTAAGAAAACGTTATTAAGTTTATCCCTGGCGGTCTTATTGCCAGGGACAGCAAACGCCGTAATCTGTACAGACCCAACAGGCTTAGGTCAGATAATCAGCCAAAGTGCTCAAGATGCGATGTTATGGGCTGAAGAAAAGGGTTTAAAGATTTCTGAAATGACAATGACAGAACTAATGGAGGAATGGAAAGCATCTCAAGATACGATGCGCGAACTCGCATCAACACAGGCCATTTCTAACAGTGTTTCGGAAACTTCTAACCTTGAGCTTCAAGCAAAGATGGAACCCTCACCATTGATGTGTGATGGCATAGCAGCGGTGTCTGCACTTTATGAAGCTACAGATGACTTTTATTGCGAAGCCCAGACAAATAGCCTTGATTTTGCTGTGCAGCTTTCAGATGAAATTGATTGTGAAGGAGATAGATGTGAAACAGGGCTGCAATCATTAGCAGATGAGTCTGTATCACTTTTAGAGGGCGTTACGCATGGAGATACTGTTGAACTCGATTTATTAAATATAAAAGGTGTTTTACCCGGCATGGGTGAAGGTGGCTACTCCAAATCAACTGATGAGAAAGAGCGCACTGACACCATGCTTAAAGTACTTTTTAGCTCCGGTGAAATAAATAAAATGCCCCGCGGTGAGAATAACCAAGTTATCAATGAAAACTCGGGTGCAGATGCAAAGATGGCTTACAACCGATGGCTTAAACGTCATCTAAGAACTACAGCTGGATTTAATACAGCTCTTAGAGTTAACGGGCTCACCAACCCTCGTGATGAAAATGGGCGCCCTATTCAATCTATTCTTGAGCAAATAAAGGCTGATATTGATTTCTATAACTCTCCTGAGCAAATAAAGCTCTACGGAAATGGTGGTGACAAGTCTTGTTATTCACGCAAAGCCGCAATGGTAAATACCCAGCGTGAAATGGATGATTGGTTAAACACACCAGCTGGTCAAGCTTGCAAGGCTAATTTTACCACTGTGGAACAAGTCCAAAGAATGAACGCTCAAATTGATGCAAGGGTCCTTGCTCTGCTGGGTCATATACTGGATTCCCAGTTATCAAGCGAATTCAATTTAGGCTTACAAACTCAACTGCTAAATGAAATAGCTGGAAATGCAAGGAAATACTAATTATGGCTGTAGAGGTCACTGACGTTCTAGAGCGGTTTCTGACGCATGAATTTGTCATTTTAGTTGATGGAATAATCCTAGTAGCTCAGGGGCTGGGTTTATATCTATTTGTCCAGGGTGTCTATTTATGGCTTGCCCTCATGAGGACAAGAACGTCGTCCCCCATGGTTAGCCAAATGTATGGAAGTCCTCCCTCACCTAAATTGATAATGGCAGTTTTTATAGCTTCAGCATTTATGTGGAAATTTGGAGAAGGAATAGCTGCTTGGGGGAGTCTATTTTGGCATGGTTCAGGATTAGATTTTAGCACTCCCTATTCTGCGGCAATGTTTGATGACATAAGTCAGCGAGCTACTAACCTAGTCAATGTTTCTACCGTAGGAACGGGGATGCAAACTCGTTCTATTGCTATACGAGCTTGTTTTGCGGTCATGTCTATTTACGGAGTTATATCTTACTTCAGAGGTGTGATGGGAATAACTCTCTTAGCCAATCCACAGATGTCAGGACAAATTAAGTTTAGTCATATTGTTGTTCATATGGGGTTCGGAATTTTCCTTGTGTACATCGATTTCTTCTATCAATCACTGAGCAACACTATCACAGCTGCAACCATGAACTGAGGTCCCCTATGGCAACTTGTGCAGATTTTACTCTTACTTGTATAGAGGCTCATGTTCAGACAGGGTCGACAACAAACTTTTTAGCAATTTTATTCGGTGGTTGGGTACATCACCTTTTTGGTAATCAGAGTGTAGAAGCGACATTGACGCCTTTAATGGTCATGTTGGGGGGGCTCAATTTCTTAGCCCTACTCTATGGATCAATAAATGTCATATATAACTCTGGTCACATCATGATGAATGCTGCTGCTACAGGTCATGTCTTTGGGAAAATGTCACCATACGTTCCATTAAGAATTGCAATAGCGTTGGGGTCATTGGCGCCTATGATTCATGCTGCTGGTTCCTTTGTATCGGTAGGACAAGCTTCTGGGATGTATGTAATCGTCCATGGTGCGGGAGCAGCTGATGTATTCTGGAAAGCTGGAGTAAATGATTATGTGAATCATACTGGAGCGCAAATAGCGTCTACGAATGTAGGTGAAGTGTTCTCAGTTGGAGAAACTATGGTTTCTATGCTTTCTTGTGCTGAGTTGTTTGAAAGCTCAAATGATAGAAAATTCACTTTAAAATCGATTAATTCAAATGGGACATCTAGCATATTCCCAACCGACTCATTTCCATCATTTTCACGAATCAGCTCAATGTACCCTAATTCAAGCGGGTCTTCTTCTTCTCTTAATTATGTCGATGAGCCTATAGGAAAGAATGGGGCTGAAAATACTGGCGCTATTTTAGAATTTCGTGGAGGAGCCTGTGGTTCAATCAGGTTTGATTTCGCCCGTAAACCTACTGCTAGCTCATCAGTGGAGCAAAAGCTTGCATATTACTCGAACTACTACGGTACAGAGGCTACGTTCACTTTCATGTCAGAATTACACACGCTTGTATCGAGTATGTTATCGCGGCTGAAGAACGCAGATTTATCAAAATATGTAACGGCAATGCGAAGAAGTGATGACTCTTATTATCGTGAATATTTACTCAATGAATTAGGCTCTAAAGAGTTAGCTGAAAACCTATTCAAAGCGCACGTTGATTTAGCAATGTGTAAGTCTAAAGTTGTAGAGCGCGGTTATATGGGGGAGTTATCTCAGTCTTGGCAGGGTCAATATGAAGCAAGTCGTTGCGGTAGTTCTAAAGCGAATATCAGCATATCAGGCTCATCCTCGCTGGTCGAAGAATTAACAGAAGGGGGCTGGATGATGGCTCCTCTAGCGTTTAGCCGTATGAATGGAATGATGCAATTAGCTTCATCTGGAGTAGGTTTTTCATTAGACAATGTAATGAGTACAAATATACCGGAAAGAACCAGTTTCTGCCGTTCTGTATTCTCATGGATTCCAAGTATAAACCTTTTCGATTCATCTCTTGATGATGAAATAGATGAAGCAAACGAATGTAAGACGTATTGGCTGGCAAGCAATTTTCCAAAGTTCACTTGGGACTTAACTGAACAACTTGCAATGAGTGGAGACATAAAATCAGATTGGCCTGAGGCGCAGAAGTTGAATAACTGGTCCGCACTAATGGCCGTTCACTCGACAAATGAAAACGCAAAAGCAGCGGCGACTGGCAACGAGTCTGCAATAGTATCTGTTGCTTCCGGAATATTAAGCTCAGCTCTAAGCCTTGGTAATTATAATGGTAATCTGGCATCTGCAATAGAAACGCCAGGGATGAGCGGCATTGACTATGATGGAGCTCTATTCGACGTTACAGGGTCTACAAATGCTTTGGCGTTATTATCTACGTTAGGTGAAGCGCTTAAGAACATTTGGTACATCGTTGTATTGGCAACTGAAGGCGCAGATGTCATCAAAGGTGCCCTCGAGAGTTCTGCTTTGTCAGCTCCATTCGCTATACCTTTGGCCTTCTTCGTTAAAACAGTCGCTCCACTGGTTGTATCTAGCCTTATCGGTGCTTTTATTCTAGGTAATGTATTGCCAATGGTGCCAATAATTACATTCCTATTTGTTGTTACCGCTTTTTTCATCATTTGTGCCGAAGCTCTGGCAGGCATTGCCCTGGGCAGTGCTTTATTAGCCTCTGCTGCAGGTGAAGGGCTAATGGCTGTTCATGGTCTAAGAATGGCAGCTCTCTACGGAGCCATATTCCTGAGGCCGACTCTTCATGTAATTGGATTAATGCTTGGTTTTGCAATGTGTAACCTCAGCTTAGCTTTCCTTAATAGCGTTTGGTGGAAGTCCATTGGAGTTAACCTACCCTCCTCTTGGGATCTTTTTGATTTAGTGATGCTTACAGGAGGATATCCAATCGTTCTATTTGGTTTACTTGTTTATTGTCTAAAAGCTCCGAACTTATTTGCCAACAATTTAATGTCTTGGGTTGCTACAGATGCTATTGGTCAATTTGGTGATTCTGATCAGTACCTATCAGCAACGAATGGTACCTTCAACAAAATGTCTGATGCTTTTAATGGTTCACTTCAAAAACAACAACCTCAACAGGATCAGCAAGGCAATGGTAATAATGGCAGTGGTAATAACGGAAATGGAAACACAGGAAATGGTGAAAAGTCTGAACGACCACCAAGTGCAAGCAAATAGGACTATGTAATCTATGATACTTTCAACTTTTTTTAAAAACGCCACAAGCAAGACCCCAAATGATTGGACATGGAATATGTTTAGACTGAGGTTTTGGACTGAGTGGGTTCATATAACCCCTATAGATAGAGCTCTGGAGAGTATTCATAATGAATACAGGCTCCCTGGAGGCCTACTAAATGAAATAAAGTCTGCAAGAGATTATCAGCAATCTTTTGACCCTTTAACGTCCCTGCCTTATCTAGACTCATACACCGAAGTCAATAGAGAGTACCTACTGAAACATGGTTATAGCTTGTTTGAATCGAGTGTGTTTTCAGAGGCTAATGGAAGTGTTCCTGATTTTAAGAAAGACAGTAATCGTTTGTTGGTTCTAAAACACGAGGAGCGTCCCAGTGATTCTAATGAGCAGCTAGCAAACGATATGCTTGAAATTAGCCCTCATCTACCTCAGTTGACAGCCTCTGAATCAGCGAACCGTTTGATTTTAAAAAAAGGGGAAGATGGACGGTATGATTTAACCATTCAGCGTACCGAAGTGAAGCCAACTACGTACATGGAACTTGTTAGAGCTGTCCCCGCCCATATGAAAATGGTTCCGTTCATGGAGACCCCCGTACACTTCAATCTTGTACCTTTCGATGAGGTTGTTAAAGCTGGTTTCGACATGAATGATGAACAGGTTGAAGGCAAAGCCAGAAACCTACAGCTGTCTATTTGGCTAACGCTATTTTTCGTATTGGCTTTTTGCTTCTTCGCTGTAAACAGTGTTGCCAAATTCATTATTGTAACGATAGTAACCTCGGAGGTTCAATTTAGTTACCTAATGACATCCATGTATTTGACCTTGCTAAGTGCATTTACTTCCTTTATCTATTTTCATTACCTGCATTTATATTGGCAATATGACACCAATCGCTTTGGTTCTGTGTATTCATTTTTAGTTGCCATCAAAAAAGATCCTATGCGTTTACTGCCACTTTCCAATAAAGCCGAGGTAAATCATGTTTAAAACCTTTGTGATTTACAAGTTACCTGAAGACTTCAACTTGGACCCAAATCTGCACTCTGAAATGTTTGAGAAACTGAAAGCGAAGCCTTTGACTGGTGCGATTAAGACTAAATATGGCTGGGCTGAGTTACTGCAATCAAATAAACCTTACATTAAGCTAGAAAACGATTACATTTTTCGTATAGAAAAGCGCTTTAGGTCTGTTGCATCTAGTACATTGGACGAAGCTGTCAGGCAGAAAATGATTCAGCTTGCACAAGATTCCCCCAGGACATGGGGAGTAAATGCCAAGGTTTCTTCACAAGATGTCAAGAATTTACGTGAAATGTGTGAAAACCTTCTTATACCGAAATCGCTTACACGTTTCAAAGATATCATTGTTTGGTTTAATACTGAGCTAAAGTTTCTTTTTATCGGTTCAAGTGGAAACAAAGAAGTTGAAGCGATTATTGATTTATTCAAGCTTACATTCAAAACATTTCCTGCGAGCCCGCTAACAGTTAATAATGATGTTTCGAGTGTATTTACTAGTTGGCTTAGCAGCCTGGAGTTACCGCCTACGTTGGCAATTAAAAATGGTGATATTGCATTTGAGAATAGAGCGAACGGTGCGAACAAGGTGAGATACAGTAACCAGGATATTGAGTCAGATGAAATCAATGCTAATTTACTAGCGCAAAAGCGCCCACTTCAACTATCTTGCGAATGGAACGCCACTTTAGGGTTTACTGTTAATAACGAATTAAAGTTTTCTAAGATCAAGCAACTAGGGCTGTTAAAAGAGAAAATAAAAACGGCCAATAAGGAAATGGAGATCAATAATCCCGCCCAGGAGATGGAAGCAAAAAGAGTTAAAGATATGACCTCCTACACTTTAACTCGACTGTCAATATTGAACCTTATAAAAGAAATCTTACCTTCATTAAATAGCTCAACTGGATTCGCTGGTGGTGCACAATCGAATACATCTGAGCTAATAGAGGGATTTGTTGAAAGCATTGATTGATGTATAAGGGCCATGATCTCGTGTTTATCGTGAAGAACGCCACGTAGATGAGCTGAAAACAAGAAACGTAATTTAAGGGGAAATGATGAAATTGAAAAGCATATTAACATTAGCTATCGCACTGCCTCTTTTGAGTGCTTGTGACCTTGTAGATGATTATAACGAAATGGTCAATGAGCAAATGGCTGATATTACTATCTACATCTCACCTGTAGCTGAGCTACAGATTGATGATAGTGAAATTGGTTATGTTCATGGATTCGAAGAGTGCCCCAACGAGTCCGTAAATTGGTTGTTTGGGTACTCTCATTCAGTTGGAGGCAATAATTGCATCAAAATAGATCCTGAAAATGAAAACATCAAAGTGCGAGTTATAAACGACCAAGTTAACTTAATTGAAACATGGAATGTATCTAGGGTTGGTGATGCCGTTTCACTAACTAGACCAAACGGCTTCAAAGTCCGTGAACCATCTAACCAGTCGTAGGGGGAAAAGGATGCCTAAGCCTCGCGGTAGGTTTATCGGCCACAAGCAGTTTGCTGTCGATCCCAATTGGGTTAAAAGCCAACAAGAGATTCGAGCTATCAAAGAGCGAAAGCGTTTTGTTGAGTGGTCGAAAAACTGGATTACGGTAACTCGACTAAAAACAGATCGATTGTGGACAGATTCAGCTATCAAGAAGTGGCTTGGCGAGCCAAAAAACCAAGCAAAATACAAAGTATTTGCTGTGGAAGATGTTAGAAAAGCTGAACGGAAAAAAGCGTTTAAAGAGTGGTTAGCACCTCGACTAGATAAAAAGCTGGCAACTAATCCACACTTTAAAATCAAGAAAATTGGAACTGTATAACGACCAAGGGGAAAATATGGTTATGTATAGCACTCAAGCTATAGAGAACATTAGAAAGTCATTCAATCTCTAGCAAACTATTGGACAGAGCCGATTAAGGGCAACCTGTCAGACCTAGTCACATCGAGATAAAGAAACTCACAGATTGCATTCAGACTAATTCAGATAATGGCTCTTTTTTCATTGTCTTAATCGAGGTTCATTGTCTTCAAAAGCCTGTTTACTGCATAGTAGATGTAAAGCCCTAGTTGACTCCCTAAAAAGAACCACCACCAGACCAAGTACAAATCAATTACATCGAATTTACCAAACAATACCTGCTCGAAATCTAACATTGATTCTGTAAGTGGTCTTTGTGCACCCGGCAAGCCTAGCCTATCAAATGGTACATCACTAAACTCAAGATAACTTAGTAACCAAACGGGCATATATAGAAACACTTCTGTATCAGCAATTGATACTGCTATAGCACGTAGATACTCATATCCTTTGTATAGTATTAAAAGGCCACCAAGGCCGATTAGATAGTGATTGGGTTTAAGGAGTTTCTCTGTTACGTATGATAAAGGGATTAGGACCGTCCTTACGAGCTTGCCCATTACGTAGTGAACGACTCCTGTAGTTACATAAAAAAGTAGAGCCGGAGTACGAAGAATTCCAAAGAAGATAGCAAGAAGTAGGTTCATAGGGCATACCTTAAGCTTAGTCTATAATATATTATAGTTTGGTATGCCCTGGAAGGGAAGATATTTAAGGGTAATAGCAATAGATAGTTGCTAGTGCTCGGTTTTCTCTAGGTGTTTCCCAAAGTTTAGTTTTGAAATTATACGAGTAAAGGCGGACAAGAAATTGTGAGCCAGATGCATTTTTTGTAACACCGATTCGGTTTAATGAATAGTCAGATACGACTACACCGTTCGCTGAGTGGTAACGCTTACTATCTTGCCAGTCTACAACAATTCTATTTGCCGCATAACCTGCACCATCACCACAATTTACACCTTTAATTGCACCAACTCCGTTTATTGTAGCGGAACCTTGGTGAACATATTTACTTGTTAGGTTTGAGAGAGCTACACCCCCTCTCGATGTCAAACGAATGTCTCTTGTTCGAGAAACGCCATTTGGGTCAAAAAACATTGAGGGGTCATTGAAATCAACAACGGCTCCAGGGACATAAAGAGAGCCATTCTCTAGAGTTGATATGTTTGAACCAGTACCGATTGCCAAGCCCCCTGCGAAATTATTCATTTGCGATGAGTTGGTTTGGTTGATTCTATTCCGTACTGTAGCTTGGTCTATTGTTGCTGAGCCTATACTAGCTGTATTTATATCGCCGTTATTGATGTCAGCTCTATTAATATCAGCACGATCAATGTCAGCGTTATCGTAATCAAGGTCAGTGCCGCGAACACTAGTTAAGTTTGCAGAATTGGAGCGTAACGTGTCAATAGTACCGGAGTTCGCGTCTATGGAATTAACGTTGAGGTTGTTGAGGTTGCTGGTTCCATTCAAATCGAGTCTAAATACAGGGTTTTCTCGGTCCACAATGCTAGATACTTCAAGGCGGTCCATATTATCGACATCCTGTCCATTCCAGTCGATTGTAGCTAACGGTGAGTTTGTACCATGGATACTCAGGTCATCAGAGAAGCTTGTGCCCCAAGTGATATCCATAGTAATGATACCTGTATCAAAGTCGCAATCCACTTGCGAGATTGAGGTGCCTGAATTTAGGTTTGCCAAACCTCCACCAGCAATTCGGGCTATAGTACATGAACGTTTGACTCCGTTTTCACCAGAGAAGTCAAATCCCCGAGTTTCAGCAGTATTTGAGACAGTTAATTTGAGTTCGACCTGGGTTCCATCATTTGTAACTTCAGTTTTGTATTGCATGTTATCCCCAATTCTAGGGGAATCTTCGAAGTCACAGAATAGGAACTCAGATGTTTGGGTACCACCACAGGTGTTTGGCTTCAACCACATTGTTCCAATGTGCTCAGCACCGTTTTGGAAGGGTTGGCCCGGCTGATTCCATTGGGCTAATGAGCCACTTTGTCTTGAGGCATTCTTGATAGCATGAAGCAGCGTTGCTATACGCTGCCCTTGAAGTTGGTCTACTTGAGATTCGTATTGATCACTTTTCATCATGAGGTAAGTGGACATGATGATACTTAAAGCGACAGTAGAGGCCAATATGCCAAGTTGAAGGAAAAAGCCTCTTTGTCTTTTGATTGAGGTTCTAGGCAGCATATTGGCCACTCTTATTAATAATGATTAACGGTTGATGAATGTGATTGCTACTTCATCGCCAGATGCACACTGTGTTTTAAGAGTGTCATTACCATCAATTCGCGTACCTTCAACCTGGATCTCAACGAAGTTTTGGAATACACGACCAACGAGTAGGTTACACTGATCTGTTTCTACATTTGAGAAAGTGAAAGTGAAGAATTTACCTGTACCAGTAGTTGTAATCCCATCACGGTTAGTCGCGGTGTCTACGCTTCCACAGGTCAAGCCATTATCAGAAAAAGGTGTGGTAAATTCATCTTGGGTTGCACTTAACCAGCTTGAAGGCCAGATGTTTTTGTCGTAACAGTCAGTGTTGTTAACAGATGCGTATGAACCAAAGCCACCCACTGTACGTCGTAGTTCGTCCGATGCTTGTAGTAGAGCTGACTCAGCATCGTCAACAAGTTTACCCGCACCTGAATCCCCCATAGTTGTAGCAATACCGACAACCATAATGCCCACGAATGCCAGGACTAATTGAAGCTCTGTAGATAGAAATGCACCTTTACGTTTTGCATGAACGCGGTTTAGTTTCTTTGAATATTGTTTTTTTGGTTTAAATAACATAGCTATTTTCCTCTTTGAAAGCTATTGGATTTTATACATGATTGGCATATATCAATCAAGTGGAATATGGTTTTCACAATTTGTTAATTTTATTATCAAACTTAGTTAAGGGTTTGACCAATTGAAGAAATAGAAAGGCCAACTATGGCGTTTACAGTTAAAACTGCCATCATGCAACCGAGCATGATCCCTGTCGTAAGCTTTTTTACTAGCATTTCAGTGTTAGCAAATACTTCTTCGGTGATATCGTCTAGTTTATTAGTAAAGTCAGAGGTTGTAGCATACGACTCAATCTCAATTCTTGGTTCTCTACTAAAGAAATCACAGGCGAGTGCTTGCCCTTCACTCTTTCCTCCAATCATATTAAGACGCATTTTTTGGCACCAATGTTTTACATATGGCGTTGAGTGGGAACCAACAAGCTTTAGTGCTTCTGAAGAGGGCATCCCGACTTTCAAAAGAGCATTGAATGTTTGTAGGGTTATAGCGGAATTAATCGCGTCAACAACATTCCAAGGTGGTAATTTAGTTAATCTCCGATTAATTTGATTGGGTAAACTCCAAACTACCCAGGTCCCGTATATCACCAATGTGCCTGTAATAAATGGGCTTAGCTCGTATACAGTTTTTGTAAACTCTCTTGCAAATGTCATAATAGGAGTTGGTTTTATATTAAGCCCCTTAAACAGCACAGCATAGATGTATAAGTGTGCAAGACTACAAATCAACATAATCAAACCAACACCTATAATTGGACCGACTATTCCTAAAAAGCCAGCACCTCTCATTTGTTGTTTTCTTTGTAATTGGCTGACACATATGCGTATTACTTTGTATGCTGCAGTTTTCTTCTCGATTGCGTAAGCAACTCCAATAGTGGTTTTATCAAAGAATGGTGCGAGCATGTATGAGATAACTGGTCTGTATCGGTACCGGTCTGCAAGATATTTTACGAACTTTGTTTCTTGGGATTTTGGTTGTTGGGACTTATATGCTTCATAGAGGGAGTCCAATACATTTACGATTGAATCACCATCTGCTAAACGTGATGCAATTTTCTCTAGAAGTTGAGACTTTCTCTTTGAGCCCACACGAAAGTTTGTATACTTTAGCTTTAAGGTATCAATGAAGTCATCACTAAGGTATTGACTCTTTATTCTGAGCAACTTTTGGTTAATATCGTTTTCCATTAATTAAACCTCTGGGTGGTAGAGAGAAACATTTAGCTCTTCACGATCTAATCGAGAGACCACAAGTTGATCGATTTCACGTTCTATCATCTCAGGGTCCAATACCCCTTTGCACATTTTATAAATTGCGTGCTCTAACTTAGTAAAACCACCAGTGTTTAGCCAATGAGCTTTAGCCAAATCATCTTCGTTTTTAGCCCATAGGTTTCTGATTGTTTGATCTGGCGCCAAGACTTCAGCTACAGGTGTTCGTCCAACACGGCCATCTACAGAATAATTACACTCTTCACACCCACCTTGCTTTGCGAAACGTATGTTCGGCAGGTACTCAAGTAACTCTAGGGAAGATAAGCTTTGTATTAATGAATAAACTAATGGAGAGTTATTCGGAAGCTCATCATAACTTCGACTACAGGACGGGCACACGGTTCGTACTAAAGACTGAGCAATGATGACAGTTAGGGTGTTTGATGATTGATAGACTGATCTAGCTACTCCGAAACCGTCCAAGCGACCTGGTACATCACAAGAAGATGCGGCATGTATTGTTGAGAAACATACATGGCCAGTTCGGGCAGATTCAATTGCAAATTTTGCTGAATTGTAGCAACGTATTTCTCCTGTACCCATGATATCTGGGTCTAGTCGCATGAAGCTTTCGGAAATTCGTTCAAACTGCTTGGTTAATGTGTTCATTTCATTATCAGAAGCGCTAGAGTTATCTTCTAAGTTAACTTGTGAAACGCCCTCTAAGTTCATCTCGATAGGGTTTTCGGCAGTAACAAACTTCCGAGTAGATTTGTACAGGTCTTGTAAGTAATCGATAACTGAATACATGGACTGGGTCTTACCAGAACCTGTAACACCAGCAAACAGTATATTTCCTTGTTTTTTACTGGAGTGTTTTTTAATCAACAGCGTTTGAACTGGGTGATATCCAGCTTTATCTAGCTTTCTTATAGAGGATTTCTCCCCTTTACTGGTAATCCTGCATACTAGATCTCCACCGCCCTCAGTTTCTCTTGGTGCAAATTCAACACGCATTTCAATTTGAGTATTGTTATACGTGTAGATAAATTTACCAGATTGAGGTTCTTTCCAGCTTAGGTTGTTACCTTGGATGCTAGAGCCGGATGCTTCATCCCCACCGATGATGTTGTAAGCAACATCAACCGTCTCGTAAAGCCTATCGTATGTATATTCTTTGAAATCAATTAAATCGCCATCTACACGTATACGTACTAACGTGTTGCCAGGTATATTAGATACTTCAAAGTGAATGTCTGACGTTGCAGGGTGTGATTCTAAAACAGACGCAGTGATCGCTTTAAAACTTCTGCCCTCATCATCTTTAGATTGGTTTTCTTCAGAGCCCATGAAGATGACATCAGCAAGTAATAGGATTAGGTCTTCTGAGCACTTAAGATTAATGACTTTTGTATGAGTATGATCGGTATATCCCAAATCATCTCTGATAGTCGCTCGAACTTGTGTGATTGACTTTGAAAAGTCTTCTGTCATTAAGACGGTAAGGTAGTTGTATCCTTCATCCATACCTTGAATATGGCCATCCGAAATAAGGAATTTTTTACCATAAGCTGGATGTGCCACTTTGTCCTTGTCAATGATACCACCTAAGGCCCAAGGAAGTTGTTCTCTAGTGTCGTATGTTAAGTCGTTAAAGAAGTGTGAACTAGAGCTACTACGACTACCAAAGTATTTTATTAAATCACCAGAAATTGAATCTGACAAAATGTCGTATTCGTTTGCGCTGGATTCTACAATGCTGGTTGCAGGTCTATACTCTGCTAAGTTAGTACTAGTCATGAAATTCTCACTTGAACATTAAACCTTGAGAGGGAGAGTCATTAATTAATGTAGGCGCCGGGGCTCCAAACATACTTGATTCTGAAAGCTCCCCAATCTTCTGCTCGATAATACGGTCTCGGAATGTTTGCGCTTTCTTAAAGCGGTCAATTGCTTCGTCAGAGGTTTTAACCGTGATATGTCGTGCTCTTGATTTGTCCATTTTGTGAGTTGAATAATCGAAAGGCATGACTACAGCGCCTTGAAATGACAGTGAATCTACATACCAGTCCCCAAAGCTCTCCCCTTCTTTTAAAGTTTGGATAGCCCCCTTATGCCAAAACTCACCTTTCAACTGACCAGCTATCTCATAAATATCTGTAACGAAGATTTGTTTTTCCATTTCGTTTAGCAGAGCATTAACTTCAGCTTCTCGTTGAGCTCTACGCTTTGTCCTAGTCTCCTCCTGGAATTTTGCTAAACGCTCTTCATCCGATGCCTTCTCTTTTTTCGGTTCAGGCCCACCGTTTAGTAATTTGTTATTTTCTATCAAAAGCTGCTGATACTGATTGTCAAGCATTAACATCTTATTAGCATGCTCTTTTTGGGCTCGTATCAACTCATTTTGCGAGAGTGATTTGTTTTCCTCTATAGAGAGGCTTCGTTGTTTTTGGATGTCTTGGTAAGTCTGCCCGGATTGATCATTTGCAAAAGTTGTAAAGCTCAACAATTGGGTCGCGATGCATAGGGTAATAGTATTAATTTTCACGTAATGAAACCTCTTTGTCTTGTTGATTAAGAATGCTACTTTCGTGTATGTACTGCATCTTAAGAACGATCTCTTCTGTTTCCAGATTTATCGAAATGCTCTGTATAATCATGCTTTTAAATTTGTCGATATCGTTAGCTAGTTGGTCCAAATAGTTAAATGCCCAACCAAACCCACTTAACGAAAGTTGTACATTCACAACGGTGTAATCTATTTGTGGGTTTCTTACTTCAGTGGAATATGTTTCGTTTTTAAAAGGGATCTCCCTTTCTGTTTTGCGGTTTGCTGAAATCGCTCCGTACAGTCTTCCTTGTGTCTTCTCTGCTTGTTGCTGAATGAAGGTTAGTAAGTCTAGGTAGTGGCCGTGAGTTTCCTTTATGAAGATAAAAGCGTCACTTTCATCAAAATAATGGTCTGGTTTAGGAAGCGGTACTATTTGAGACGTAGTAATCTCTTCTCCAGAGAGTGAATAAGTGATAGTTCCATCGAATTCGATGTTGTCTCTAAAATTGGCAACCGTTGTCCCTCCGTTTTTCCACAAAACGGTCGTCTCATGAAAAAACTCTTGGTCTGCTGGTTTGTCTACAGTTGATGAGTCTCTAGTAATGATTCCTTTGGTAACGAGATCGACAGTCATAGGGAACCATCCACCAACATCAACAGGAAGAGAGTTAATATAGGCTTTAAGGTTCAAAATGACCTTTTTAGGATCTGATGCGGTTAAACGTTGAGTAAGCCATTTTGCTTCCTCTTTAGTTGCATTTGCCTTGTCTATTCTCTCGATTTTTTTATGATTCAATTCGTTTTCAGCTTGCTTAGCTAGAGTACTGCTTGATGCTTTCTTCACCATTGAATCTATGTCAGGAATTACATACTCTTGCTTGGAGTTAGATTTAAATACCTGCACACCTATCAAAAATATAATTCCAAGAGCCACAAATACGATGTGGGATGGTTTTATCTTTGATAGGGGGTTTGTGTTGAGTAGCTGCTCAATTGTTTGAATTTGAGCGAACTTTTCATTAGGTACAGCTTCACATATGACGTCATATGAGTGCTGTTGGTACTCTGAACGTGACTCTTCAAATAGTTCTGAGATATTTTCTGTTATCTCATTAGGGACTACATAGCGTAATTTTACGTGATGAAGATCGTACATTTGATAATGGTCGAAGATCTGTTGGATAACTTCTTCCACCGTTTCAAATACCAAATCATTCTCACCACCAGCTGGGCACTTATCAATTACCAAAAGATACCAATATTTACCGGATGGTAGCTTTTGTATGAAGAAAGCATTCGGGTGATCGACACAAATAGCGCGAGCGACGATTGCCGCCGCGCTGTAGTATTTTGTCGTTATGCTTTGAGCGAAACCGATTGTTGATTTTGGTGCATCATCAATTGTTGACCCTTCAACAATTACTGCATTTGTAGCGTCGTATTTGTTAACCAGATTTTTGATATGGATGGTCTTATCGGATTCTGAAACCTCGTACCAATCTAAACCGATGTAGTGCCTATCAAATCCAAGTTCTTCTAGTGACTGCATAAAAGGACCTAATTGGGTTAAACTTTTTCGATATGAGGCGTTATAATTACTAGCATCACTGAGCGTGTTTTAGCATTAGAGTCATTGCCACCAAACATCCATAGCAAATCGCCTAGAACTGACTGGTTTTGGCCATTGTCAATCACTTGCTCGAACCCAGTCATAACCATTGTTTCGCCTGAACGGATATTTCTAGCGCTAACCATGGCAGTAACAGTTCTGTCTGTTAGTTGAAGTTGTGTATTACCAACTTCTAGTGGGTCAATTGCATTTAAGGTACTTACATCAGTTACGATACGGACAGCAATTGTTCCATCTGAATTAACACGTGGTGAAGCTAAGAAAACAATACCGTTTGTTGTTGTATCTGTGCTTGCAGATTGTGTTACAACATCACCAGATACACTTTGGTCGATTTTATCCGCATATTTCTTTTCATTTACGAACTGGACTGGAATAACATCATTGTTTGGTACAGTTGTCGTAATTGACTTTTTAAGCGAAAGAGATTTAGTCCCCTGAAGAGCCTTCAATGCCATTTCAGTGCCTTTGAAGCTACCATCACCGATACTCAGCCCTAAACCACCTAACTTAGCTGCATCACCAACTGGAACTCCATCGATTTTAAGTTCGAAGTCATTCTTAGCGTATTTAATAGATTGCTCAATGCCGTAATTTGATTCGTCTGTAGTGATCAGTTCCCATAGCTCTATATCGAGCCTGATCATCTTTCCAGCAGTAGAATTTGACTCATCAATAAAGTTCTCAACAATTCGCAGCTTTCGAGGTGTGTCAGTTACAGCAACCATACTTAGTGCAGGTAACACTTCTACTTTTGCATCTTCAGAAGCAATGGATTTAATCCCCTTGAGGAGTTGGTCCATTGGTTTCCCTAGGTCACGGTCAAATGAATATGAGTGAGAACTCGAAGTTTGAGAGCTTGTCCCCTCGCCTTGCTGACCACCGCTAGTAGACGAATTGATACTTGATTTTAAAGTTGTACTACCAGCATATTGGTCGATCCGAAAGTGTCTAGTTTCTTGTCGGTAAAAGGATACACGACCATCAGATTGGTATTTCCACCATAGGTTGGTTTTTGCTGCGATAGCATCCAACACTTGCTTTAAAGCAACGTGCTTTTCAAAGTTCAGGGAAATAGACACTTTTGCGCCATCTAATAGTGATCCTTTGTTCGTATCTGTATAAAGTGCCGAAACGTCTAAATCATCACCAGTAGAATCACTTGTACCACCGCTTGCTTTGGAACTTCCAGAGTCTTGGTTAAGATACTTGATAGCGTCGCTAGTAAAGCTAATGTAAACCCCATACGAGGCATACTTGTTGTTCAAATAGTCAATCGTGTCGCTAAGGGGTTTAGAGCGATATGACATGAATTTACTCGGGGTAAGAAAAATCTCTGGAAGGTCTTGCCTTTCTTTTAACTTGAAAGGTTCCCCAAGAATAACGTAATTATTGTCTTCGCTGTAGACGCTCTGATCTATACCGGGTTTAAGTCTGTGTTTTTGAATCGTCTCAGTGGCAGCGTCTGCCTGTGCTGTCGCAACTCTATTGGCATCTTTACCAGGAGTACTACAACCACTGACAAGCGCGATAATGGTTAGTGTGAGAGCTTTAAGTTTCAATGTGTTGTTCATCACTGGTAAGTCCCTTTTTCAGTAGAACCGCCTTTTAGGATATGAGCAGCACCAATTTCAGGGCTGTAACTAATCCACAATGGTTCTTTTGTTTTTAACGTCTCCTTAAGCACTCTATCTAAGACTCCGTCTCTTCCTGTTAGGTCACCAATCAATACCGAACGTGATTTAACAGGGAAGTCGTATTTAGAGCCCCAAATAATGTCGATATTGGACTTTGTATTCCAAACCTCAAAGTTCTCTTTGAGTGACAGTTTAGGGTCTAATGTCCAGAGTTTTGGTGTTCGTGTCTGAAGGTACGTAAGGTGTTCACGATTTTTGGATGCAGCCAACACTCGTTCTTGTTCATTTAGAACAATATAAATACCGGAATTTAGTTCCTGTATCTTAGCAACAGCACTGCGCCAATTAGGTGAAGGTACCCAGGCTAATTGGTGGGAAGAGATGCCTGGTCCAATATTTACCCGCCAACCAGCTGGTGCTAAAGCATTCAGTATTTCGTGAGCAGGTAATTTATTTTGGTAACCGACTTTAGATTGGATGTCGTTTAAACCATAAGCTGTATCTGACTCGTATTCAGTAAATACAACCCCCGCTTGCGCGCTACTCATCACGAGTAAAGGTAAAATTAATCTTAATTTCATCATAGTAACCCCTATTATTTTGATAAATATACGTCATTTTCGGATAACAAACAACAAACAAAGCTGTAAGGTAACCTACGAATAAGAACAATTTCTTATCGGTTATCTGGCTTCCAAATTTCGTTTTTTCGATATGGCAAGTTGTTGCCTTGGTTGTATTTTGACAGGAGGTGTATAAAAAACTCTAATGGTGTCCTTTTGGTAAGAGAGATTAAGGACATTAATACATAGAAAACACACATGGCTTTAAGGTAGTTCCAGCTGAACATTATTGGCAATGTCAAAACCGGGACGATAGTAGACCCGTCCATAAGTAGGAAAAGTGGTCTTTTCATCGCATTTTGTACCGCTTTTCTATCCAGCTTCGGTTTATATTCCATTATTCTGATTCCATAAGGAGATATTCTGGCCCAATTTCACTGTTGTGATATAGGTTTGCGATTTGTTGAGAAAAGGTAAGCTCTTGTTCCTTTAGGTGCCTTCTTACTACTACAGATATCTCTGTGTCAGATTTACACTTCAGCATTTCTTCTCTGATTTCTTCAGTTAGATATAGGGTTTCTCTAACAGCAATCCTTTCACCGTCGAGAGTTCTAACTAGTATCTGAGCGACAATGCCAGAGAGTTGACTAATAAAACCAGCTAATACAGCCAGCTTATTTTCTCCATCTATCATATTGTAGATGCGGCTCATCGCTGTCTCGCAAGAGTTTGCATGTATTGTAGCCATCAAGAAGTTGCCAGTGTTAGAAGCGTTAAATGCGTTTTCGATTGATTCTTTACTTCGTATTTCGCCCTGAACGATGATATCTGGACGAAGACGAAGAGCAGCTTCAAGGCCTTGATTAAAACTTTGAACATCGGAGTCTGTTTCAACTGAACCTACTTCATGAACTGAAATACTGTTACCAGGAGCAATCTTTACTCCCTCATAATTAATTTCAGGTGGGTCCTCAAAAACTAAGATATGCTTACCAAGGCTGGGAGTTTTTAGCACTGAAGTTACAATTCCGGCCATAGTAGTTGTTTTGCCTGTGCCTACCCCTCCCACAAACATAAGAATACCTTTACGGTTATGCTTTACAAGATTGACTAGCTCCGGCTCTATACCCAAAGATTCTGCGTCCTTTGGTGTTTTAGGGTTCAACCTACCAACCATCTTATAGGTCTTTCCATATTCAAGTGACCTTGAGGTAATAGCTGCAATGCGGAAACTCCTAATCTGAGATTGATCATTGGGGTTTTTGGTAACGAATGCAAAAAATGTAGGAGTAGCTGCATTAACATTGTTAATCAGCGATTTTTTGGTGCCGAGCATATATTCAAGAATATTACGGCATGCGTTAGGTTGCATTTGTTTATCAGTGATTTCCCTGATTTGCCCGTTTACATCGATTCTGATTCGATAGTTACAGTCTATTAAAATGTCTGAAGCACCGTACTCTATTGCTTTCCATATGACAGTTTCGATATCTACTTGTGTCATTTCGCTTGAAACAGGTATTAATGGAATATCATTCATGGTAGGTGTCACTCTTCAACGAGAATGGATTTAATTTGGTCGTGAGTAAGGCCTTCAGTTTCTACTTTAGAAACAGCATCCCTACGTACAGAGCCTCTAGGGTCTTTTATTACTGGTGAAGAATAGAGATCAGAGTTTGTCTGCCAAACTGCCTCACCACTCAAAGATATGAACTGAGTGCCTAAACCTAATTGGTCTCCTTGTACCGTAATTCCTACATTTTCAATAATCATATCTGGCTTTTCTATATATCCGGACTCAACTAAATTCACGTAACGGATCATGGCTGTTGCGTCAATAAAAGCATTAATTACACGAGTTCTCATCTCAGCAATTGCTTGTTCTGAGCCCATGGCCCATCCCTCGTCAAGAGCTGAGTTGAAGATCTCCAATTCTTCTGAATTTCTAGGTAAAAGTTCATCAATTAATGTGGTTGGCGTAAGTGAATTTTTGTCGTAGAGATAGTCAGACCAATGCGGTTTCCTCAACACAGGCTTAGGTTGTTCTCTCAATCGATAGACAAGATTATCGGTCCTGATAATCGTAGCTTTTGTGTCTCGCGTTATCGCGGCATGAGCTTCTACTTTGTCTACCATACCTGGACGAAGGTACTTGGCTTCACCTGAACTTAGATTTGCAGAAGCGTTAATGAGATGCTCGAAAGGTAGCAAGCGGTCAAAGAGGTGAGACTTGCTATCCACTACATCTGTTAAGCGCTCCATCGTAGCTATATAACCATTCGCACTGCCAACTTCTTCAGCTCTTTCGCGGATCGACTCAATTCTGAGTGCCTCTTCCCCATCGCTTACTAGTTGTTGTCTAACCTTTACATCTTTTAGTTCACTTAAGCTGTAATAGGTGCGCTTAGATTCATCTGCCAAAGTGGTAACACTGAAAAATAGACTAGCAATTAAACAAATAGCAGTATTGGTTCTCACGCTTTTGTCTCCAAGTATTTAACGACAATCGTCTTAAGTCGGTTATCGACCATGATGTCTACCTGGGCACCCTTTTCAGAGTCAATAATCTTTATTGCGTCGTTTATTGGTTGATCCTTCAGTTTAATACTTACAAACACGCCACCAGGTGGTTTTTGGCCATAAGTAAATACTCGATCAGAACCATAACCTACTGTCTCAGCAATACCTTTTACGGCAGTTTCGACTTCACAATCACAATTCCAGTCAACAACCTTTTCAAAACCAGGTAACACCATTGTAGAGAGCATGCGCTCCTGCCTTCTCTGCTCAGGGCCTTTAAGTGCTTGTGCATGTGCACTTCTCGTTTTTGCTAACAATCGGAGCTCGTCAAGCATTTCAACTGCATATGGTTCAAGATCGCCAAAAGCCCTTTCTTCAGGGCTCTTTTCTAAGTGCCTTAAATCTTTGACTTCATTAGTTGCGCACCCAAGAAGTAGAGTAGAAGCGAATGCTATGCTAGAAAGCTTAAAGACGTTCATTTTGTTTCCTCTTCGTTGCATTGATGCAAAGTGTTTTAGCTGTATTCAGATTTGAAACAGTGATGATTGATTCATCCGTACTGATGTTTTGGTTAATGTCTGGGTGGTAATACCTAACTTTGTGATGGAAGGCTTTCTTGATTTCAGAAATATTGAGGGACGTAATAGGTAGCCCTAATAATTTGAAAGCCTGAACTTCTTCTTCAGAGAAGTTAAATGGGTTTTGTTCATTCAGAGTCGGAGAACTTTGAGATCTACTCGCATTAGAGGGTCTTTCCATCTGAGAGGAAATTGAGTTTGTATAACCAAACCCACGTATCTTCGCTTGTGCTTCCTTTCTTCTAACCGATTGTTGTTGTTGCCGTTGCATAAAGTACAAATATGCGATGCCAAACAAGGCACTCGTGAAAACACCGAATGTATAACTCGCGGACAAATAATATGTAGCAGCGAAAGAAGTGATGAGTATGGAAGCCAAACCCAATATTTTTTCTTTAATTAGTTCGAACACAATAAGATGTCTAATAGCAAATAATAGCATAAATCTATGCCATTTTTGTCTAAAATACAATAGTGAAAGCTGCTAGCATAGGCTTATTATTGAGTCAAATGTTAGTTTCAATTTGCTAGTCTCAGAAGTGATATCGGTTCAATAGACTAATTACTCAACAAATTGTAGAAATATTTGCGTAATGCGACCTACAAATAGGGATATAGCTCACACATATGCAACAAATGATGAAAATTTATTTAAGTTTCACTCTTCATGGGTGAAAATTAGACATAACGGCAGTTAATGTTTAGATACAAGTCACATGATTATTTGCGTCTATTCTCAAAAATAAGAAAGTATTTATGGATAAGAATCATTACAGCGAACTGTTCTCCGACATATTCGCTACAAAACAGAATGAAGGTGGTGCGGCATATTTAATCAATCGGGAGGCTAATCTTGAATTAGTTTCACGGTTAGGTATTAATCATCGTGACGTTAGGCTTAATTCAAAAGAAAGCTATGTTTCAGACCGTAGCGCTAGGCTTTTAGAGAAAAAGTTAAAGGTAGCTCGAGGTTGGCTAGACGCAGAACATGAAATTATTAGCCAAACTCAACTTCTAACAATTAGAGCCAACAATGTTTCGGCGCTTATTGTTTCTCCTGGCTTTACTAAACAGTCAAAGCACTTTCTCTCTAAGATAGTTTCATCTACACCTATGAGCGGATATCAATTTTTGTTTGATGAAATCACTTTCGAAGAGCAGTCCTATTACTTACGTAAAATGGAAGAGTTCTTGGAAATTGAAAGAGCATGTCTTGATGATGAGGCATTTATGGAAGGGCTCTACTAGCGAGAAAAGTCGAAGTCATTATCAGGACGCTGTTGTTTGATACCAATGGCGTCCTTTTCATTTACTGGTCCAGTTATACAAGATTCTAGCCTCTGATTTATTGTTTGTTGACTAGGTTCAAGTACATTAGCTTTCTCAACACTCTTCAAGCTAATATGGTCAAATCTCCTGCCAAACTTTGTCTCAAATTCATTGAGAAAGAAATTGATATCTTGTACAGCATTTGGATTAACTTGCCATTTTGTTAGCAAACTTGGCAAATTTGTAAAACTGGTATTATCGAATTCACTTCTTCGAGCTGGTGGTATTGCACTTAGTCTGATTTGTAGAATGGTGCCGATCATTCTATTTTGTAGTTGGAGAATATCTTGTTGTTTTTGAAAATTCTGACTTGAGAACTTTTCAACTGACACTTTGAGTTTTTCTAAATCCATTTTTTAGCCTAACTCAAGCTGTGCAAAGGCAAGTGGTCTAACAGATGACTGAAGAATAGCCTTCTTGAACCAGGTCATTGTCATATGATAGTCATAGTTACAAGACACGATTTTTTCAGCGTAGTGGTCATGAGGATAATTCATAGCGATTGACTTAAGGATTTCATAGTCAAATATTTCTAACTTTAGATCTTCAAATCGTTGATCTAAAGAGTTTTTAATTTCAGGTAGAGGTAGCTCATCACCGCTTTGAATTTTCTTTATGATTTTCTTGTCATTTTCAAGAACATTTAAGAGCAAGTACTCTGAAATAGAAAGCACATAGCTTGTAAAATTTGGTAATGTCTTTAGAGAGATTGGGTTCATATATTTTTTGTTTTAAGCTTGTGCCCATCGGTTCTATTGATGGCAAAGGTAACTCCTCTTTGCTTCACCAGGAACCAGTCCAGTCTTTATAAATCTTGCTTATGTATCAATATAAGATATACATAAACAAGGGTATTTGCCATTTTTTTGACAACTAACGTACTACTTTGGGGGCGATATGAGTGTAAATTCATGGGAATTTCAACCAGACAACGAGTTTTCTGACATAACAGATGATCTAAATCATCAGGATGTAGTATCAGAAAAAACCTCAGATCGAATTGTTAATGTACACGATAAACACCTAAGCCCACAAAGTACAACTTTGCAAAGCAATGATGTCTGTTTGAACGCCTTTAATCAACAAAAGCACGACGTTCGTCTATCTGAAGTTGGCGGCAAGTCACAATCAGTGCAACCTTCTGCCACAAAATCAAACGCTTACTTCCACCCAAATAGTCAAATTAATCTCTATAACAAGTCATTAAATTGTGCAGCGGTGATTCGATTAGGAAACATAGCTAACAACCTAATTTCAATTGTTGTAGACATTTGCCCAGAACATAACGGTCGCTCAAGTGATTGGAACAACAAAATCTCAGTTGCCTTTTCTCACACTGAACTTATTCAAGCTTATTCCCTATTTCTTCAAAACCTTAAATGCCTTGATTTCAAGTTAAAGTTTCACCAACAACAAACTGGGCCATTGTCTATAGGATTTAAAGAGAGCTCGATTTATGTAAGCACAATCATCTCCGGTAAAACAATAAGCCTTACAGGAAACATCGCCCAAAAGATAAAGTTTATGGCCCAATTAGAAGTGGCTACAAAACACTACTTCGCTACTGCGTTTCCAGATTTGGACCAAGAACGAATTCTGCGTCAGATAGCTTTGATTTAGTGTTTTTGTAGTTCGATATTAGAAGCTTCTAGGTGACCAGTAGCTCTCAGATATCTTTTAACAGTACCCATATTTGTCCAATCACCAATAGACATAAGGTCGACTGCATTCATCTTATGAACGACATGCCCATCAACTACCGCTCCACAACGTGCCGAATGCCCTGACCAACAACGACCATTAAATACACTTTGTCGTTCATATGCTTTTCGGAACAATCTAAGTACGGATACACCATTCATAGGTTTTAATGGGTCCTTAAGCTGTCCATTCTTCAGAATCCAACCAAAAATATAATATTCCTGATCTTCGACTGGTCTTGAAGGGGTTACATGGTTGTAAAGCTCTACTCCATTTTCTACAAGTTCAATATATTTCTTCACGATCCCTGCATACCTGCCAATGATAGACTTTTTGGGTGGCGCTGCAGATGTCTTAGATTTTGTCCTCACTATAGTGACAGTGTCACCAGAAATGATGACGTTTTTACGTTTTAAAGTAAAGATCTCTTCTTCACGAAGAGCAGTAGAGTATGCAATGGTCATGTATGCTAGGTCTTTGAAAAGCTTTGGCCCAGCTTGTTCAAGTGTCCCAACTATTTCGATCTGCCTGTTCAAATCGCTTGCTCTGAATGGTGAAGCAACTTTTTGCTCTACCTTTGATAAATCAGATTCTGCCATATCCTTTTTTACACCCCTGAAAAAGTCTTTTATAAGCTTGTCTTCAGTAACGTTGGCGAATCCTAGTTGATTCAAAAATATGGCTATGAGGTTCTTTCGGCTCATTAGTGTCGCATAAGACACTTTCTGTTCATTTTTAAGGTGTAGTATCCAGTAGTAAAACATTCTTGGATGTATAGGAAATGCGTAGGCTAATTCAATATACTCAGTAAATCTTATCCAAGAGCGAACAGCGGAAAACATGTTTTTTTGTGTTGCCTTCGAAAAACCACCACGTGTAGCCTCGAATATGGCCATGTTATCTAGAATTGTCTTTAGGTTTGGGTGATCAGGGTCAATTGCACCGTCAAGTTCAGGCAAAGGGATTTTAAATCGTGAAAGATTTTCTTTTTCTTTGTTATTGCCTAGTTCTAATGCCTTAATCTTTTCTAATCCGGATGCAGGAATTGGTAAATTTTGCTTAGTAATCTCCACGTTCACCTCCAAAAATAAAGTGTTACGCTGTCACCTGTAACGCTAACCTTAACGGCCAAAAAGTGTAATATAACTCAAATTATACTACACTTTATAATCATGTCTATTTATACAGTGCTATTTGTTTGTTGAGTTTATATGAATTATTCGAAGATTAGCTTAACGAAAACAAAGCGAGGTACTAAAGTAAAACCCACATAATAACCCATGGTTCTACATAGTCTGCTAGACTGCGTAAGGGAATATTACTTGAATATAGATAAAAAAAAGGCAACATTTAAAGTTGCCTTGTGCTGTTAGGTTTGAAATCAGTTGCTTACTGAAGTCAATTGACCATTGGATAAGTCTTCCAGTGGTGGATAATCAGGAAGTCCATAGTCAGATCGTAACCAAGTTAATTTCTGGTAGGTTTGTTCAATCCACTCTGGCTTTAGCTGTTGAACTTCTATGATCTTCTTCTTGTAACTCGGATCTGTTTTAGCTGGTAGGTATTCTAAATAGAAACTGTCGCATTTTTCCATTAAGCTAGAACGCTCTAAATCTACCACCGTCAGGCAGTCAACAAAGTCTTTGTACGCTTCGTTGTCGGAAATGCCTTGAACAACTGCTGGCCCGGTAGTTTTGAGATATTCTTTGTATAGTTTTGCACCGACGACTCCAGAGCCAGATACAGCAACGATAGCTATAATAGACCAGGGAAAGGTGCTTTTAAGTGAGTCGAACATATTATATCCGTTTTATTGTTAGTATTAGTATTAAGGTGGGGATTGTTTTGGAATATTCAATGCATGAAATACAATAATTGTATTTCATGACTAGTTATATCTAGTTTTAAATATTTATTGTTCATCAAAAAGGCTGGTTATAAAACACCCACCAGCCCTTTCAATTTGATATTTAACCTGGGTATGCTAGAACAATGTCTATGTTAAACTTAATATCTGAAAGATTTAAACGGGTCAAAATATACTCAGTCATACTCGCAAAGTCGGCTTAAAATATTTGATTTACCAAATATACAAGGCTCTTTACGGAGGTGGTAAAATTTGGGTCTCCCAGATATTTCATCATATATTTCTTCTACATTTAAAGTCTCAATTATATCAATAGAGTCTGGATTTAACACTAAATGAGAACGGCCATGATACCCACCGTCTACAAATTGGCCACTCTCAAAATCCTTTAAGATATCGATACCGTTTTCACGCAAAATATGACAACGTTTCCGTTCATTCAAATCAATTAGGTCATTGTGTATTCGATTTTCAGGTGGTTTTGCAAGTTCTGAGTACCATTCTTTACCCCTCTTAGTTGATATCCACACTGGTAATTTATCCCAATGTTGCTGTAGATATTTGGGGTGCATAGAAATGGATTTACCAATAGTTACTACTTTAGCTTGTTCCTTTATTGCGCACACATATACGGTAGGTTTACCTACCTGCCTCGCTTTATAGTCAGCGTGATAGCATGCTCCTTTCAGATTAGAAACGAAGTAAAATCCATTAGCATCATTACAGCCTTCGCCTGTACCTAGCATGCCTAACTCAAATTTATCAAACTCCTTAGCTCGTGTACCATGAAAGATGAGCTCTCTTTCCATTGTTCTTTCTAACATGCCGCTTCTCATCAGGTTATAAGTCTTAAATTGTATTATCTAAAAACTAAACAAAATTGAGCTATTACTTTTGTTGACCTCTAAACAGATCAACTAGTCCTCTCAACACAACGCCACTAATGATCAATCCTAATAGTAAACTAATTACTATTCCGTAGGGGTTTGTTGCGAAAAATGAAAAAAACTCAGGTAGTTGAGGGAAAGGTAATGCTGCAACAGTGGCCATAAATTAATCCTTCTTTAAACAGTTAGGTTATGATTTAAGGAAGCTCGAGATCTTCTTCGGTAACCCAATCCAAGTGAGTATCTTTAGATATCAATAGTGTGCCTTCAAGCCAATTTACACCTAATATCTTTTCATCATGTGAAGCGTAAAACTCCGAAAGTTTATCGACTATGTTTGTAACATTCGATATTTCTACATTTTGTAAAGGTAGCCAAAACCAGCGATTTTTTGACTCAAGTAGTGCTCTTTTCGAGTTCCAATCCAGCCCCCATAATAAATGCTCTTGATTACCATTCACGAGCCGACAGTGCATCGCTGCCTTGATCCCCAATTTTTCAAGAAAGAACAACATACTTCCTACTTTGCGTAAAAAAAAACCATATTGACACATACTAAGATGTTACCAAGTATGTATCAATTATCTTTTGTTTTTATATGGTTATGATCAAGCTTGTATCTATATGTGGCTGGCCAGCCAGGTCTTGGTAGGCACAAATTGGTCTGACACCACATTGCCATTATTTATACAGATGGGCAATACGAAGTCAGTACCACTTCCTTTTGCAAACTCCCGTACTTCTCTTAAGGTATCTTTGCTATTGCTAACTGGTACTAGTAAAGAGTGGCTAAGTTCCCTTGTTCCACGCAACTTAATATTGGGTATTGAAAAACCTCGATGTAACAGCTCCTTTGTTTTAATGATTTGCACAGAACTGAATGACTTTACGTATTGGAGTTGTGCGGTTACTAGTTCGTTATATACTGTTTTTAACTTAAACTTTGCTAGCAAATAGTCGTCTGTCAAGTTACTGAGCTGATACAAAGCCTTTTTAATAATTAATGTAATTTCTGGGTTATTCAACGATGGCATCGCCAACTCTCGGTCATAGGCGTTTATTACAGCGATTTTTGGATAATGGTCCATTTCACCGACATCTGTTTCAAACTTATCCCTATCGCTTAAAATCATGTTTGTGAGTTTATCGTGTCGCTCTGTCATACCTTTAGAGCATAAAATTAAGAATCTGTTTGATGGCTTAGTTTCGCAGCTAACTAATATTGGGAGTTCATTTTTGTGGTTTGGCACAGGGATATACACCTTTCTAATATCAGAATCCTCTAATATTTCATGTGTACCACTGCCTTCCAGAAAGCTGGCTATCTTCTTCAACATCTGGCTCACGATATCATTCCTTTGTTCAATTATTATTCTACGTTTTGACATTCGTTCATCATACTCTTCTTGTTTAGACTCGATATGCCTAGTCAATTGGTCCCTGTTTAAATATGGTAGAAAATCATTGAAAGTACATTTCACGCTCATGGTGCCAGGGCGTAGCCCTAGTTTAGTTTCAATTCTGGTTGCTAACTTTTTTCCTAGCATACGGGATTTATTGGGCCCTAAATGATTGTTCAAATGACAACCTAGCTCTGAGTTCAATTTGCTAATATTGCCATTCCCTATAAGGGTCAATAGGATCTCTAAATTCCTAGATCTGGCAAGCTTGTCAATTGGGAGGTTATCATCAATTGTTGGGTCTACATTTATGGTAGAAATGGCCTCATCAAGTTGTCCAATAGGCATACCGAGCTTTGTTTCTATGTTTCTAGCTAGTCTGTGACTGATGTTCTTCTGAGGCTTGGATCTGTGGCTGAGATAACTGGCCAAGTGAGGCATATCTAAATGTCTACATAAGTTCTGAATCTTACGGTTGTAGTCTTGGTTGACTATACGCATAAGGTTTTGGTGTCGATTCTCGTGATAGATTTCAGTAGTGTCGAATTTGATATCCATTCAATCACCAATCAATAACGTATTGTGGAAATGGTGTCTTCTATCAAATCTCGTTCTATATCGCTTTCAGCTTGATTTAAATACTTCTCGAGAATATCAATATTAAGTGTACTCAAGTGTCTTCTGTAAAGCTTGCGTCTCAATTCTTTGCGTTCAGCATAAATTGGGTATAGCCCCTGGATAAGGATACCAAGAAGAAGAATTACTATATAAAGCAGATTAAAAGACTCTAATTGAGAGAATCGCCATGCAGCTAAACCTACAATTGTTAGAGAAAATGCCAATATAACTATTCTTCTGGTGAACTGCCCCCATTCTGGTGAAAATACAGAGTCTTTGTAATGCATCATATTATTACCTCCTAGATGTATAAGAAATTGTCCATTGTCCATGTGTCTGGATGTGTTGAAGGGAGTGATTGAGATTCGAATATTGCATCAATGGTTGACCAACCTAGCTCAACTCCGTCCTCAAAATGGGTAGAAAATGCAATGTACATCCAACTTGCGACAGTAAATCGTGCTGCTGCTGTAAATTCAATCTTCAACAAATCGAGTTCGCTTGAGGTACTTACCATGTAAGTATTGGTACTTCTAACGCGATAACACCCTGATAACCTGTCAAGTAGTGGTGTTAGGTTAGGTTCTTTCTTGGCGAGCTTAATCATATCTTTCAAAGACAAAATACAATTGAGCTCTTTTAAACCAACCCTAGTCCATTCTTTAACTTTGCAAATTTGTTCAATTCTGTTTCTTTCGAAAGAGATCCAGAGAGGATCATACCTTCCCATACTTTCAATTAATTTATAGGTTGAAAGTAATTCTTCTAAACTAGCAGAGCATGCCCTTTCGATGTTCGTTGATGTATTGCGCTTAGCAGTACATCTTGTTTTAGTTACTGCGCTTTCCAATCTTGAGTCTCCTAGTTCAAATATTCTCAGTTACAACACTTTTATCGCGAGGATTTGTCTTACGCCGTTATCTGATCGCGATGTCAGTTCAATATTTTCGAATGTCGGTACTGGAAGTCTGTGTATAGCCGCCTCTATTAGTTTCAAGCCGAAAAGGTACTTACCACTAGTAATTGAGTTAATATGATGGTTTGTCATTTTTTCTAAATGACTGACTATCAAATGTTCTAGTTGATATAGAGTATCAAGCACCTGCAGATCTAGGTTTATCAGGTCGTCATAGTTCTGGAGTGTCATCAACGTGTGTCGATATGGATCTAGAGCACACCTGTACGCATGCTTTTTAAGTAGATATGGATGTATAGGTTTTGGCCACATGACGACTATCTGTTATATCTGCTTTGTACGTTCTAGCCAGCTAGCTAGTGATAGTAGACCACATACCTTGGCCACCACCTCGAAATTGTCTTTGTATGCTCCGCTATTAAAGAAAATCAGGCAAATCAAAGCAGTACAAGATAGTGCTATCAGTAAATACTTTGTTCTAAACATTAGCTTTTCCTCAACCATTCTTAGGCAGTCTAGACTAAACATTGAATAATAGATGTCATTCGCGTATAAAAAACAATACTAATGTTACCATATATTTTTATACGTATGTTAGGAAAACCTCATGCTGAGCTAGTTGATAATTTGATCAACTTAGTTTCCATATGAGCTTTGGTACAAATATTAACGAAGAGTATGATTGATATGATAAAAATTGATAAAGATGAAGTTTTGACAGTCTCCATTGTCTCGCAAAGGCTTAAAGGCATCATTCCTGAGGATTATAAATGGCCAAATGTACCGGAGGGATATCAATTGGAGTTTATTGTCCATCCCGATGGCACTTTAATCATGGATCTTTTAAATCCTGATAGAGGAATGTTTATTTCAGAAGCCGAAAATGTTCACTTTGAAACACCCCGTACAGTGAAGAACGCCCCCCTTACATGGCAAGACCTAGAAAAGGCTGGTGTTCCTTTTATGTCATGACCTAACTACAACTTGATAGAGGGGTGTGAAGCCCAACGGTACGGTTTCGTACGTTAAGCATTAAATCAAACAGTTAGAACGGTATGACGCTTAGGTAAACCCTACGATCACTGGTAAAAACCACCCCAAAATCAGGATATGACATAACCTATGTGTCACTACTGGCTGTGTCATGACTTAAATGACATGCTTGTTTTTTGTTAGCGTACGTTTTCGTTCCATTGGGCGTCACACCCCATAGAGCTTTCACAAACAACCTCGTTAAGCACCAAATCAGAATAAATCCCCCTCTATAATAGGAATACTGCATGAAATCTGCGATCCGTCTTAGTCTAAAAGTAATATTGTTTTCGATTACTGTCATAGTGTCGATAATTGGAGGACAAATTAGTCAGCACCTCGCTCATATCAAAGATTCCAGAATGCATACGATCGATACCTGGAACAGGCAACATCCTGAGAACTTACATGTCTCTAGAACATTTATTAATGAATGCCTTAATCGAAAAATGGTAAAGGACACTAGTTCGGACGAACCTTTCTTTGTAAAAGAGGTTTATGGACTGTATGAATGTGGTATTGAAGTCGGAGCGGATGACCTTGTGGAGAAAATCAAAGAGTCAGACAACTCATTGAGTACATTTGCTTGGCCATTATCAGCTTTGACTTAATACTTCGTTTTCAAATATTGAGGTCTAAATCGGACCTCATTTGAACCACTATCGAACAAAAATTAGTCAACTATACACGGTATCCACCACACTTTAAGGTACTCATTGGTGCCTCTCCCCCACCGCTTCGCTCCATCCGCACGTGCTGTAACTATAAGGTCGGCTTCGCCGCCTCTTGAGCATTCTCCCCCCTGGGAGAACCAGCGGCTTCGCCGCTTCTTAGATTGGTAAATACTATTCATATCGATTTATTTCTATCTTTATCTATCCATATCTATGTTTGGCTACGCCAAACTTTTTTCCAGGGGGTCTTAGCAGTGGCGAAGCCACCAAGGAGTAGAAATATTTAGGGCGAAGCCCTTATTCGTTAGCGTCGAAGACGCGAAAGGGAGCTTGATTCTTTGCGAGCGAAGCTCGCTTAATTCGAGTTAAAGCGAGTGAGGTAGTTAAGGTTATTGGTGTCGTAACAGCGGCTTGTGGTGTAGTTTAGGTGGTGGATACCGTGTATATTTATGGTTTGAAGTCCCCGTAGATTTGGGAGAGAAATAAAGTTTCATACTAAATGTTCAAGTAAGCCTGTCAGTACCGTTCTAAATGTCACGCTGACATAAATAAAGATTCATACCAATTGGTACTACCATGTTTCAATCTCACAACAATTGACTATAAAAGTATCATACTGGTTGTCTGACCATCCGCTGGAACACGTATCTGGACAAAAATGTTTTAGAGCTGTGTATTAAAACGTTTTTGTCAGATTAGAAAAAGCATCTTGAAACCTTAAACGCTTGCTATTATTGCATGTGTTCGCAAGATGGTTGTGATATGCTAAGAGATGCATCATGTAGGATTAGAACATAGCTAAAAATTAGTTATTGACGCCATAGTCGTTTGTTAAAGGTCGGTTTTCGCATCTTCCAGAGCCTGTTTTTGAATATTTGCAATAACTTCCTCGGTTAACCCATACTTTGCTGCGACAGTCATTGTGATTGGGTTTAGGATGTCCTCAACCTCATTGAACAACTCTATTGATTTTTCCAACCCTGTAATCATCTTATTACGCCCAGACGCGTTCATAAAATCCATAGCTTTAGCTTGGAAATAACTATGAGCCAAGAAGGGGTTCTAGGGATTTTCCCCTCTAAAGTAACATAGAATGCTACAGGCTTTGTATTATATAGCCTCCAGCTGTGGGTTACTTTCGTTTCCAAGCTTAATCATCCACGATTGGCTTCGTAATTTCACTAATATCAGGCAATTTTCCGGTATTGGTGAAGTTATACGTCCCGCTTAAGTTGATATTTTGCCATGCAACGGGCGAAACAGCACGAGTGATAGCCGCTTTTTCTTCATCACCTGTCGCTTCAAAGTGTCCCAGAAGATGACTCAGTATCGCGGAGTTGAAGTAGATGAGCGCATTGGCAAGCAATCTTGCGCATTCATTCCAGATAGCGATTTCAGACTCGTTTTTGCCACGGAACTGATCACCATTCAC